>JAYZVO010000184.1:0-15978 GCA_036155555.1 Myxococcota bacterium | reverse complement strand
GCAGCAAATGGCACACCGCTTCACCTCTCGCCGCGAGGTCGATCGCATCTGCGATCTGCGCGAGCCCCCGTTCGCCGCAGCGTGCTCGCACGAGACAACGCCCTCCCTTCAATCCAGACCACATGGCATCTGAATTGCTCTTTCCCCTCCACGTGAAAAATCGAGTCCGTGGGTGAACGTGACAGAGAGCGTCACGAAGATAAGCAAGGGATAAGAGATGAGAGTGGGATCATTCAAACCAGCAAAGCACCGCGTGAGCATCCTGTGTGCGACCATCATGTTGATCGCCAGCGTGGGATGTGGTCCAGACACCGCAGACAACAACGGAACCTCCGCCGATATGGCCGAGGATTGGGAGACGCCCGAGACCGGTGATATGAGCGGCGGCGAGGATATGGGCGGTGATGATGAGGACATGACTGCTGGCGAAGAAGACATGGCGGGAGAAGATCTCGACATGGAAGCCCCACAAAACGACATGGGCGCTGAGAACGCCAACCCTGGCGAGGACATGTCGCCGAGCGGACCCTGCGCGCAGGACGAGCGCGTGGAAGATGGCGCCTGCATCGCGTGTGCTCCCGGCACCACAAATGACGCAGGCGATGACACGTCAGGCGCTGACACCTCCTGCGAAGCCATCATTTGTGAGCGAAACAAATACGTCGACAACAACAAGTGCGTCAGCTGTCCTGGTGATACCGTCAACGCTGCGGGCGATGATGCTTCAGGGGATGACACGCAGTGCGCCTTCCTGTGCAAGGAGGACGAACACGTCGTCGACAATGTCTGCGTCAGTTGTCCTGCGGGCTCGACCAACGAGGCGGACGATGATCCTTCGCTCGAGGACACCTCCTGTGACGTCGAGCTTTGCGAGGACGATGAATACGTCTCCTCCAACACATGCGTCACGTGTCCTGCGGACTCGACGAACCCCGCAGGCGATGACCCGACAGGCGCAGACACTGCATGTTCGGGCTTCTGTCAGGCAGACGAATACGTCTCCTCCGGCGCATGCACGAGCTGCGCGCCAGGCACCTCCAACAACGCAGGTGATGACCCGACGGGCGCGGACACATCCTGCGAGGTTGTCTTCTGCGCTGCGGATGAATATGTCTCCTCGAACACATGCACGAGCTGCGCACCGGGCACGACCAACGTGGCAGGCGATGACGCCACGGGCGCAGACACGTCGTGTGAAGTGGTCTTCTGTGGCGATGACGAATACGTCTCCTCCAACGCATGTGCTACCTGTGCGCCCGGAACGACCAACGCGGCAGGCGATGACGCGTCGGGCGCGGACACCTCTTGCGAGACGATTTTCTGTGGAGAGGACGAGTATGTATCCTCCAACGCATGCGTCGAGTGCCCGTCGGGCACGGTCAACGAAGCAGGCGATGATGCATCTGGAGCAGACACATCCTGCGTGGCGCTCTGCGCTCAAGACGAGTACGTGAACGCGGGCGCGTGCGCCACCTGCCCCGGTGATTCGACCAATGACGCAGGGGATAGCCCGCTCGGAGGCGACACCATGTGCGAGGACGAGTGCTCGGCGGTCTTCGGTCTGGTCTGCGAAGACTTCCACCAGGCTTACATCAAGGCATCCAACCCGAGCGCCGGGGATGCCTTTGGAACCAGTGTCTCCGTCGACGGAGACCGCATGGTGATCGGCGCGCGCTACGAGGATGGCTGTGGCACAGGCGTCAACCCCGCCTCGAACGCGGATGGATGCGATGACTCGGGCGCAGCCTACGTCTACGAGCGCACCAACGGCGTCTGGGCACAGACAGCGATCCTCAAATCATCGAACGCCGAAGCAGGCGATGAGTTCGGGATCTCAGTCTCGATCGAGGGTGACATCATCGCGGTGGGCTCGAGGCTCGAGGACAGCTGCGCCACGACCGTGGGTGGCGATCAGACCGACAACCTCTGCAGCAGCGCTGGCGCGGCCTATATCTTCGAGTACGCAAACGGGGCGTGGTCTCAGACCGCCTACATCAAACCCTCCAACACGGACAGCTCCGACAACTTTGGCAACGCGGTCTCTATCTCGGGCAGCAGAGTCGCCATCGGCTCCGTCTACGAGGACGGTTGCAGCGCGAACGTGGGCGGGGACGCGAGTGATGACGCATGCAACAACACGGGCGCAGCGTTCGTCTTCGAGAAGAGCGCCAATGGATGGACCGAGCAAGCCTACTTCAAGTCCAACGCCCCCGGAGTCGACAACCGCTACGCGCAAGGGCTCTCGCTCGATGGAGATCGACTCGTGGTCGGCGCGGGGAGGCGCAAGGGTTGCAGCGTCGGGGCAACCTCCGGGTGCAACAACGCGGGCGCGATCTATGTCTACGACTACGCCAACGGCGCGTGGAGCTTCACCGCCGAGCTCAGGTCCTCGAACCTCGGCGGAGGCGCTCGCTTTGGCGAGACGGTCAAGTTGAGCGGGGACAGGATTCTCGCGACCGCTCGCCAGGAAGATAGCTGCGCGGTGCAGGTTAACGGCGGCGGGGTCAACAACCTGTGCAGCAACGCTGGCGCGGCCTACCTCTTCGAGCTCGTCAACGGCACCTGGACCCAGACGGTCTACTTCAAACCCTCCGCGAACCAGGCAGGGGCTCAATTCGGGACCGACGCAGCCATCGACGGCGATCGCGTCGTCGTCGCCTCGCATCAGGAGGACAACTGCCAGGCTGGATTGAACATGACCCCTGTCACCGGATGCCAGGACACGGGCGCCGTCTACGTCTACGAGTTCTCCAACGGCGCCTGGAGCGAGGTCGCCTACCTCAAGGCAGATCTCGTCGAGGATGATGACAAGTTCGGCTCCGCGGTCGCGATCTCCGGTGACTCCATGACCATCGCATCGAACGGCGAGGATAGCTGCGCGAGCGGCGTCGGCGGTGACATCACGGACAACCAGTGCCTGACCGCAGGTTCTGCCGATGTCTATGTCCTCGCGCCATAAACTCTCCTGATCACAAGCCTCGCGAGATGAGGCTTGCTGCCGAGCGAACCGAAGGGGCCGCGTCAGTTGCCACCGTGGGGTGAAACCGCGCAAACCCGTGGCAAATGTCGCGGCCCCTTCGGTTCGCGGGCCACCGTCGGGTGGTTCACGAAAACATCCCTCATGCCGTATGGATTCGCGCCTGGAATCACTCGCGCGATCACGCGAGTGATTCCAGGATGTTCCTCGCCACGAGAAATCACCTCGTGCTATAAATCGAGAGCCCTGACTTTCAGACCGTCACACTCCTCGAAAGCCCGAAACCTCGCCATGACCCGCTCGCCAACGCACGACCTCTGGACCTTGCTCTTTGCGCTTCTCTTTGGCGCAGCGCTCCTGGCTTGTGGCTTTGGAGAAGACGAGGGGGAGGAAGAGCTCGACACGGGACCTCGCTGTTCCTTCTGGACCAGCGAATACAAGCGCGTCTCGGGTGGCAAAATTCACCTGAACATCGAAGCGGCGGCGGAGAGCATGGATATGATTCCTCCCCTGCCCGACAACTCCAAGTGGCTTATTGGCGTCAACCAGGGCTCGGGAAACAGCGTCAGCGTCAAGGCATGCGTCCGCCACAAGGCCGAGACCAAGGAGAGCCTGTTCGACAATGACGAGGAGGATGAAGAGGCTCCCGAAAAGGAGCTCGAGCCCTCTTACTGGAGTGAGTGGGAGTTGGATTCCGTCTGGCAGTTTAACGGCCCCGTGCGCTCGACCACAAAACTCTGGGCAGGCAGACCCATCCCCGGAGCAGCGAGCGTGACGCTGAACATCTCCCAAAACAAGCTCGTCGGGGACGCTTGCATCCCCGATCACTGCTCCACCAACAGGCTCTTTCGACAAAACTTCAGCGAGTCAGGGGTCAGCCGCGCCGAGGTCGACGCCTACGACATCGGCTTCCTCGATGCTCGAGGTTGGGTGCTCGATAATAACGAGGAGGACAAGCTCTTCTTCGACTTCGACATCACCTGGTAGCAGCGGCGAGGGAGCCCTCCCCCTCATCCCTTCTCGCCGCAACATCTTCGCGAAATCAACCTCCATCCCTCCCTCCCGAACGACCCCGTGGTTCGAACACATGGTCGCCCGCCTGACGTGCGCCCATCCATATCTCGAAGAGATCTTGGCCCTGCGCAGAAAAACAAAAAAATCACAAAAAATGACCAGAACCAGATCTGAACACCTCTAATCGAGCGAACCATAAACAGCTGTTGGTATCGAGACTTAGAGTTCAAAAACCCGAGATAATGAAAGGCAACACTCATTATCTGCACCTCAATACTGCAAAACACATTATCTAAAAAAGATCATTAACCAAAGACAGAGCTCCGAGCGAGCATAGATTCTCAACCAGAAATGATCCCATTTACCCCAGGAGAAGAGATGGAAATCGTCGTCGGAACCCAAAACGTGACCTTTACCTTTGGCCCCAGCAAGACCACAGAGAGGATGTCTCAAAAGGCAATCGTGCCCCCAGATCACGCAGAGACCGCGATCATCATGCTCACCGGTTTCGAGGTGAACTACACCGATGATGACCAGTACGGCTTCGGCAAGCTGAAGACGGACGTCATGGTCCTCTCGACCGAAGCCGTGCAAGCCACCGTCGCGTTGAGAGATGACAAGACCAACGACCGGGAGTGGGAAGGTCAGGTGAAAGGGCTCGTGGTCTTCTTCCGATCGTCCGAGTGAGCGCGACCGACCGTGCCGTGTAGTGCTCGAGCACTTAACGGCGTGCGCCTCACAGACTCATCACGATCAGAACAGCAAGGTGAGGGAACCATGGCGAGGAACGCCCCCTCATCGAGCACACTCCTCAAGGAGAGCACATGCCAGGAGAATATACGACAATCCCCAACCAGGCTCAGCAGCGGACAACCCTGCTGGCCCCCAACTATCCGCCGGGGAGCACAGGTGGCCCGATCCCAATCGCCATCACCAACGAGTTTCAATACTCTCCGATGCAAACGGAAGGGATCAATGGACTGGGAGGACAGCGCGCGGTGTGGGGAGGTCCGCTTCAGGGTGTCCAGCATCCGGGCTTTTACACCGATGGCGTCGGTGATTGCGTCACCATCGCCATCATCCAGTACGCCGAAAATGGAACTCCCGAGCGCTACTTCTTTTGCCACAGCCGCGCTTACGGGACGTTGCAAGATCCCGCTGTGATCGCCGCCTACCACGCAGCGATCACAGCGCCAGAAAGGGCCTATATGGCGCTTTACAGCACGAACAGTTCGATCTTCGGACTCGAGATGTTCTTCAACAACATCAACGAGGACCTCAACACACAACTCTTGCAAGCCCAAACACTTTTCTACTCAGGGCGAACAGGGCGCTTCGCGTTGAACATCCAGACAGGAGAGATCGGCGAAGAGCTCGACGAGTACGCCCCGCCAGCGCCTCCCGAAGTCGAGGGCAAGCTCATCCTGGGATACGCTGAGGGGCAGTTCAACTTCCCCCCCAGCACGACCAGCTCTCGGAGCGAAACGCACACGCTCCCCACGCCGCCTCACGGCACCGAGTACGCGGTCGCCTGCCTCACGGGCTACGACCTCCAGTACACGGACAACGAGCAGTTTGGCTTTGGCAAGTTCAAGGTCGAGCTCCTGGCCATCTCCAGCGAAGCCGTCGAGGCGACGGTCTCATTGCGCGACAACCACACGGACAAGCGCGAATGGGAAGGGCAGGTCTCCTACACGGTCCTCTTCATCGGGGAGTCGGACGAAGCCTGACAGGGCGCCTGAGCTTCATTCATCTATCTGACCAGGAAAACCAAGGCGCGGCCGGGCACACCCGACCGCGCCTTCTTTTAAGCAGAAGAGCCATGAACCAAATCCGCTACATGACAACGCGCGACGCCAAACTCAGCCTCTGGATGTCGGCGGTCACCGAATATGTGCACGGGCTTGATCCCCTGCACTCTCCGACCATCAGAAACGCATGGGTTCTCTCACACCCCATGGTCAAAGCTGTCCAGGAGCATGCGCGGCGGCGAGAGGACAAAGAGAGGTTCGCGCTGCCGCTCACAAAAGATCTGAGCAAGGAGGAGTTGGAAGTGCACCTCTCCAACGCCTTCTTCGAACACGCGATCTCGGGGAAGCCCGATCCCGAATTCAGCGCCGATATTCTCCCGCGCAAATACAGTGACTACGACCTCTCCGGCTGGAGCACGTGCCTGACGATCTATGCGGAGTACATCCTGCGCTACCCGGAGACCCTCTACCGAAGTTGGCGAACCGAAGGGGGCGGCAACCTGAACTATGGCGTCATCGAAGAGTCCTTGCCCAACGACGCGAAAATCGCGCTGATTGGCGATTGGGGCACCGGCATGTCCGACGCAGAGGCGCTCGTCGAACACATCTTACGCACGCTGGACCCGACGATTTTCATTCACCTGGGAGACATCTATTACTCGGGCACACCGCTCGAATGCACCTCGCATGTCTACGAGCTCTTCGAGCGTGTCTTTGCCAAGGTGGGGAGGCGCATCCCCGTCTACACGATCCCAGGCAACCACGACTACTACGCCATGGGAGCGGGCTTCTTCCCTCTCATCGACCAGCTCAACGACAACCTGCAAGGCGCATGGAAACAGGCCGCGAGCTACTTCTGCATCCGCACCGAGGATCGACGCTGGCAAATCCAGGCCATGGATACAGGCTACAATGACAGGAACCCCTACTCCTGGCTAAACGAGCACATCTTCGATGATGTCGTCGCGACCACGCTTCGTGAGGACGAGGTCGAGTGGCACAAGGACAAGTTGGATCACTTCGACGGAAACACCATCCTCCTCTCACACCACCAACTCTTCTCCTCGCACTCGAAGATCAATGGCTCGAAAACAGGGAAACCCATTTACCTCAACACCGATCTGCTCGAGGTGTTTCAACCCTACTTCGCGAAGACGCCGATTTGGCTCTGGGGCCACGAGCATTGCTACGTTCAGTACGAAGATGGGCTCTACAACCTGGAGAAAGGCAGGTTGCTCGGTTGCAGCGGGTATGAAGCCGCCAAACGCGAAGACTCTTACAAGGTGAATTACCCCGAGATCCCCTACAAGGAGGGCATGAATCGCCTCGCGCTCCAGGACGGGTACTACGCTCACGGGTGTGCACTGATCGATTTGAGCGCTCGTGTCGACGGCGGGCCAGCGACCATACGCTACTACGAGTTCCCGAGCTGGGGGCAAAACGACAGCCCGCCCCCAGACGCAAAACTCGAGCTCTTGAACATGGAGTTGATCGGAGGCGAACTCCCAGGGCTCGGGGCGGTGCTCGGATACGAATACCTCGAGTTTAACTTCCCTTCATCGACGGTGAGCGATCGGGCCATCGAGCAAGCGCTCTCCCCACCGGAAAAAGCCGTCACAGCAAAGATCGCGATCACCAGCTTCGAGGCAAACTATACCGACGATAATCAGTATGGTTATGGTGCCTTCGGCGCAGATGTCGAGTGCTCCGGCGACCTGAGCACAGCGATCGCGACGATGAAGCTGCGCGACAATCACCACGACAAACGACAGTGGCAAGGTCAGGTCAAGGCAATCGTCCTCTACTCCTGACGCTACCCTCGCCCCGAATACAAATGGCGCGGCGAGGGAGCCCTCCCCCTCATCCCTTCTCGCCGCAGAGCAACACGCTCGTGTTGCCCCAGGAGACGACCTCGTCGCTCAAATACTTGCGCATCGCGGCTTCGACCTGTGCGAGCTCATCCTCGGACAGGGCAGCGGCGAGGCGATCTCTGTAGGTCGCTCTCTCGCCGCTCGAAGGACTCCACCAACGGTCGAGTTGGGATGAGGGGATGGCGCGCTTGCCGAATTGCTCGAGCAATTCGGCGCGGGCCTCGAGGCCCGCGCGCGCCAGAGCGTCACTCAGGCGCTGCACATTGATCGAGAGCATCGGATCAGCCTGATCGCTGTAGATCGCCTCCTCCGCATCGCGCCACTTGCCAACCAGCGCTTCTGGCAAGCCCCAATCCTCGCGCAACGCGACCAGGCGTTGCGCATGAGAAGGGAGCGCCTCGACCAAGACGAGCTTGCCGCCCTGGCGCATTTTCGCGGCGAGAGCGACAAGGAGATCCTCGATCTCGCCGTGGCCCACCAGCGCATTCTGTCCGATGATCAGGTCAAAGAGGATTTCGGGTGCCACCTCGTCGAGCCTCGTGGGCAGCGCGTCGAGCGCGCTGCCAAACAGCACCGGCTGGCGAAGTTTTGGCAAGCGCTCGGCGCGCTTGCCAAGATCTGACGCGCGCTTCTCATCCTCGCATCTGGCCCAGACGCCCCCTTCGGGCACGCGGCGCAGCGCCTCCCACATCATCAACCCGGTGCGTGCCCTCAGATCGAGCACAAGGTGATGCCTTGCGGGCGCGGCGAGGGCAAAGAGCCTGTCACGCTGCTCGCCGAGGCGCGCGCCAGCATCACCGACCGTGCGCGCCATCCACTGCTCGAGCGCAGGATCATCGGGGCTGTTGGTCAAGACCTCGACAAAAACAGGACCTGCGCCCATGGCATCGCGCTCGACCATCGCCGCGAGCTGCGCGTCTCTGCGACGCATCACCTGATCGTGAATGCCCGCCTCGTGCCCCTGCTGGCTCGGCGTATAAAAGAGCCTGCCTTGCAAACCATCGGGCAAGTATTGTTGGGCGACCCAGTGATCGCGGTAGGCGTGCGGGTAGAGGTAACCCTTGCCATGACCGAAGCCCTCGCTGTCGCGGTTGCCATCCTTCAGGTGTACGGGGACGTTGCCCTCTTGCTCGCTCGCGACGCTCGCGAGCGCGTCGAAGAACCCCATGGTGGAGTTGGATTTTGGCGCGGTCGCCAGATAAAGCGTCGCTTGCGAGAGATGGTAGCGCCCCTCGGGCATCCCGACGCGATCGTAAGCGCTGGCCAGTGATTCTGTGATTCCGATCGCTTCCGGGGCCGCGAGCCCGACGTCCTCGCTGGCGAAGATGAGCAACCTGCGGAAGATAAATCGGGGGTCTTCTCCGGCATAGACCATCCTCGCCAACCAGTAGAGCGCGGCGTCAGGATCAGAACCTCGCATGCTCTTGATGTAAGCGCTGATGATGTCGAAGTGTGCGTCCCCTTCCTTGTCATAGAGCACCGCGCGACGCTGGATGCTCTCTTCGGCGACGTTGAGGTCGACGCGAACCACGCCGTGTTCGTCCGGGCGCGTGGTCTCGATCGCGAGCTCCAACGCGCCGAGCAGGCTGCGCGCGTCTCCATTGGCGATGTCGACGAGGTGCTCTCTGGCGTCGTCCTCGACATACACATCGAGCTTGCCATACCCACGCACAGGATCTTCGAGCGCGCGTTGCAAGATCGCGCGAAGGTGGTGGGGCTCAAGCGTCTCGAGTTGGAAGATGCGCGATCGGCTCACGAGCGCCTTGTTGACCTCGAAGTAAGGATTCTCGGTGGTCGCGCCAATGAGAATCACCGTGCCGCGCTCGACCCAAGGGAGCAGCGCGTCTTGCTGCGCCTTGTTAAAGCGATGCACCTCGTCGATGAACAACACCGTGCGCTGCCCATACTGGCCGAGCCTCTTTCTGGCACCCTCGATCGCCACGCGCAGATCCTTGACGCCCGCGAGCACGGCGTTGAGCGCCTCGAAGTGGGCCTCGGTACGGCGCGCGATGACCTCGGCGAGCGTGGTCTTGCCGGTGCCAGGCGGCCCGTAGAAGATCAGAGAGGTGAGGCGATCTGCCTCGATCGCGCGGCGGAGCAAGCGCCCCGGCGCCATAATGTGATCCTGGCCAACATACTCCTCGATGGTGCGAGGCCGCATCCTGGCAGCGAGCGGGGCGTTCTGTTCGGTAAGTTGTGCTTCGCGGTGTGCAAAGAGGTCCATCACAGGCTCCGGGCGAGGAACGAGGTTCCCCCGGAGTATGCTCACAGAGCCCGGACACGTCGAGGCGAAGCCGCCCACATGTTCCAGATGTGGGTGCCTGCGAGCGTCACACCCCCGAGGATGGCGAGCCATGGGCCCATCTCGACCTCGAACTCTTCGCCCAACCTCGCAGCGATCAGCATGGACATCGCGAATGAGAACGCGATCACCACGCGCATGTCATGGTGGCGCCTCCACCCCATCCAGGCCGCGCTCGTCGCCATCAGGATCGCGACGCCCACAAAGGTCCACTCCCAGAAAGGCGCGATCAGCGCTCCCAGCCCCAACATCATCAGGATGCCAGGGGCGAGCGCGCTCAGGCCGCAATGAATCGCGCAGGCAGATCCTGCGAGGATGCCAACGAAATCAACGTAACCACTGTTCTTATCGGAATTCACGCGTCCCCTTCTTCCGCAACATCTTGACCACCCCAGGCGGGGAAAGGATCTGAAAGCTGGGCCCAGACACGAGGGCCTGCGTCATGGAGTTCTTCATCGACAAGGCAATCGTCCAGCATGCGGGTGAGCGCGTCCTGATCCATGCCGATCCCGATCATCACGATCTCCTGGCGACGATCTCCCCAGGGCGCGACCCACAGGCGATCGAGCATCACCTCGAACTCCTCGCTCTTTGGCCACTGATTCGAGTCCACGCCAGCCCAAAACAACCCGGCGGGTCCATGTTGCGCGACGGCTCCGGCCTGAGACCACATCCCCGCCCAATCAAGGCGCGTGGCCAGCCAGAAATATCCCTTCGAGCGCAGCACGCCGGGCCATGGGCTCGAGAAGACCTTTTGGAGTTTCGCGGGGACGAAGGGACGACGCGCGCGATAGACAAAGCTCGCGATGCCGTACTCCTCGCTCTCGGGCGTATGCTCGCCCATCAACTCCCGCATCCAACCCGGTGATTGCTGGGCCTGCTCCATGTCGAACAACCCCGTGTCGAGCACCGCGTCGAGGGCGACCTTTCCATGGTCCGCGCGGACGCGCTTGGCGCCAGGGTTAAGCTGCCGGAGCACCTCTTCCAACAGCTCGAGATCCTCGGGTGTGGCGAGGTCTGTCTTGTTGATGACGATCACGTCCGCGAACTCGACCTGCTCGATGAGCAAATCGACCACCGCGCGCTCGTCCAGATCACCGAGTTCGAGGTCGCGCTGCTTCAACGTGTCGCGCGAGCGGTACTCCGTCAGGAAGTTGTGTGCATCCACGACCGTGACCATCGTATCCAGGCGCGCGACATCCGAGAGGCTCTGCCCCTCCGAATCCTCGAACGTGAACGTCTGCGCCACGGGCAAGGGCTCCGAGATCCCGGTGGATTCGATCAACAGGTAGTCGAAGCGCCCTTCGCTGGCCAACTTCGCGACCTCGGCGAGCAGGTCGTCGCGCAACGTGCAGCAGATGCAACCGTTGGACATCTCGACGAGCTTCTCGTCCGTTCGCGAGAGCGCCGCGCCGCCATCCTCGATCACGCGCGCGTCGATGTTAACCTCGCTCATATCATTGACGATCACGGCGACGCGTCGTCCTTCTCTGTTGTTCAAGACGTGGTTGAGCAAGGTCGTTTTTCCGGCGCCGAGAAACCCAGAGAGCACGGTGACGGGGAGACGATGTTTGGCCATGGTGTTCATTCGAGAGCCCTCCTCGAAGAAGTCGTTACGACAAATAGAATCCTATTACTGCAAGCAACTTGCGACAAAACCCAAGATGCAAGCGACCTGCAACAAAACATAAACGCAAGCAACTTGCAACAACAAGCTGCATTTCGCATCATCTCACACGTCGTGTATCCTGCACGCGGACGCGAGATTCCCTTTGGAGATGAGAGTTGTGATGGAAGAACAAGAAGCCAAGCAGTTGCTCAAGAAGCACGGTTTGCGCGCGACGAGCCAACGCCTCGCCGTCCTCGAGATCCTCACCGCGAGCACGCGACCGCTCTCGTACTCAGAGGTACTCGAGCAGCTCGACTCGGATGGGTGTGATCCCGCGACGGTTTACAGAAACCTGGTCAAGCTCGAGGAAGTGGGGCTCGCACAGATCGTGAGCAGAGCGGAGGGGATGGCGCGCTACGAGATGGTCCTGGACTCCAAAGCCCACCAACACACGCACCCGCATTTTCTCTGTGTCGATTGTGGAGAGGTCTCGTGCCTGCCGACATCGAGCGTGCCCATGGTCGAGGCGGACGAGCGGTGGTCGGATTCGGTCAAGCACGCGATGGTGCAGCTTCAGGGGAGCTGCCCGGACTGCCTGGAACAGCGCGAACAGCCCCCCGAAGCGTCAGGCAAGTAGCGCCGAGAGCGGGCCGCCGCGTTCGACGCGGTCCGGCTCGCCGCCAAAGTCATCGAGCGGTTGCCCTGCCGCGTAGCCGAGCGTGTTGAAGAGGTTGGAGACGCGCGCGTTGCGCTCCTTGCCGAGCGTGGGATAGAGCAAGCTTCGGCCACCTGTTTGCAGCCCGAGCTGCGATCCTCCCAGAATCAACGCGGGCCAGTTGTTCGCCTCGCTGTGGTGGGTGGAGCCGTTGTCGGACATGAACACGATGGCGGTGTGATCGAGCATCGTGCCGTTCCCTTCTGGCACCGCCGCAAGCTTCCTGGCCATCTCGGCGATCATCTCGACCTGGCGCTCGATGACGCGGTTCAGGACCTTCTGATACACCGGATTCCCGCCCGCCTCGTGGCAGACGCCATGACGCCACGGCACCTCTCCCGAGAAGTCACTGTCCTCCTGGAAGATCGAGGTCAAGCTCGTGTACTTGGTGTGGCTAAACGCATAGCCCACCGAGTTCGTGAGCAGGACCACATTGGTCAGGTTCCCGAGCAACGCCGCGGTGGCCAACCTGAACTGACCATGCAACCTGCCGAGCGGGTGCGCCACATTGAGCGCGCTGCCATCATCGGGGTCGAGCCCCTCTCGCTCAGCGAGCGCGCGCAAGGTGTCGCCCGAAGCAACGAGGCGCGCCTGTTGTTCGCGCAGTTCTTCGATGGCGGCCAGGTAGTTGTCGAGCTTCTGGCGCTCTCTGGAACCGCCCGAGAAGGTCTGCTGGACGCGCTTGACGTCCTCCTTGGCGAAGTCGAGCAGGTCGGCCTGAACCTCGAAAGAGCGCCCGCCGCTCCCGGAAGCGATCGAGCCAAACAACGTGGTGTGTCCATCGGCAGGGTTGACGATGATCGGCAGCTGACGCGCGCTGTTTTGAAGCGCGAAGTTGTATTGCAACTTCGCGCTGGCGCTCTCGGTGACGCCCAGCCGCACCGCAGAGAACGGCTGGTCTGTGTGGAGGCGCTCGGCGAGCCATGCGTCGATGGTTTGACGCCTATCTTTCGAGGCGGAGAGCGCCTTGTATTCGGCGGTGTGTCCTCCTCCGGCGATCTTGCTCGAGAGCGCGTTGATGGTCGCGGCGTGCTGCGTCAAATCGAGCACGCCGTTTCCACCTGCCAGCGACGCGAGCGCTGGCGCCGAGGCCAGGTCTCCGGCGCTGACCTCGATCAAGGTCTCGTTATCAGGCTCGGCCTCGCGCGCTTGTTGCGTGAGCGGTGAGATGAAGTTGTGCGGCTCGATCCCGTTGCCCGTGACCACGATCACGATGCGATGCGGGAGGATGCCTTGATCCTCGGCCCAGACACGACCGAGCAGCGGCGTGAGCAAGCCAGCGCCAGCGCCAAGGCCCACGGCCTGGAGGAAACGACGTCGCGAGAGTTTCGTCTTCACTGTTCCACCTCCTCTTCGGGGATATGGCGGTAGAGGAATGCGTCGGACTGGAAGAGCGCGATGAGCATCTCGGTCAGCGACCCATTGGAGTCATCATACGCTCGCTCCATTTGCTGGAGCGTGCACGCGTCGGCGTAGGTTTCGTTGCGGCCCATAAAGTAGCGGAAGGTCTGGCGCACGAAGCAGCGCTTGACGCGCGGCGAGCGTGAGAAATAGCCCATCATGTCGACCGCATCGTTGACCTCCAACCCGGTCGAGAGGACAGGATCACTCGAGGGAAAGACCGTCAACGTCGCGCTGCCATCAGGTGGGTTGCCGTGATCCTCGGCGCGGAAGAAGCCCGCGTGATTGTACGTCTCGAAGGTGTAACCGAGCGGGTTCATGATCGAGTGGCACCCGGAGCACTCCGGGTTGTTGTCGAGTTGGCTGACCAACCTCGAGCGCGCCGAGTCCCCCTTGGTCTCGGGTGACAACATCGCGTCGACCGTGATCGGCACAGGTGGAATCAGCCCACATAAAAGCTCTTCGTAAACCCACTTGCCGCGATGGATCGCGCTCGGATCATTCTCGAAGTTGCCGCCATGCGCTGCGAGCCACGCAGGGTGCGTGAGCACACCCGCGCGCTGACCCTCGGGCAATTCGATCCAGCGGCTCGGCAAATCACCAGGGATCTCACCGCTCTCGTAGACGTCGATGTCGTAGACGATCGCGCTGTAGGGGTTGGCGTTGCTCGCGGATGGGAGCAAGTAACGGCGCGTCGTGAGCAAGGTCTCCAGGACCTGCGTATCCGCTGCGACCACTCTGGCGATGGTGTCGTCCAGATAACCCGCCAGGTTAGCGGACTTGTAAGCGTTGTCGACGTAGCGCGTGTGTCGGTAGTTCAGCGCGCTGCCGTCCGGGTGATGCGGGAGGAAGCGATCTTTTGTCTCGAAGCGCGAGGTCTCCGCGGGCGTATCCTTGAACACCGAGGCTGCGTCCGCGTAACCGAGCCACTCCTGAAAGAAGCGCTCGAGCTTTGGCGACATCCAGAACTCATCCGTGAAACTCCCCGAACCAGGAGGATAATCACTGGCCTGATCCTCGGGGTACATCGTCGCCGGGTCCGTACCCGAGAGGTAGCGCCGCGTTAGCGAAGCGATCACATCAGGATCTGAAATCGTGCCATCGAGCGCGGCTTCTTGCACATCGTGCAACATCACCTTGTGGACGATCGAGTCGTTGCCATAGCCCGCCTTGGAGAGACCCGCCGAAGAATCTCCGAGCGCCAACGAGAGCGACCTGGCGATCTCCCAATCAGTCAGCTTTCTTCGCCCATCCGGTCCAGGCTCGCCGCCGATCTCACTGCGAAAGATCGCTGGCGAGGTCATCCACGCCGCGCGCACGACAACGTCGATGGTGTCGCGGCGATCGATCTCGGGGTTGGCCTTCTCCTTGACGAGCTGCTCCTTGGTGAAGGCGACGAGCTGGTCGACCTCGCCAGGGGTCGCGGGGCGAAAATAAACGCCATGCTCGAGCAACGCGGTCACAAACGTCTGGATACACTCATCCGTCGGGTCTTCTTGCACAGGTTGATCGTTCCAGTTCCACTGGAAGCAACGCACCGTGTTTACGAGGCTGCCCTCGCCGCGCAGGTTCACCAACCTGGGGTGCCCGTTGCCCGCGTGGATCTTCCACGACCCGGCAGGGTTATGATTCTGCCGCAGGTACTCCTGCAAGATCGAGGCATCGATCGACTCGCCGTCCGAATAAGTCGTGTAAGGGTGCGAGGTTCCGGGCAAAAACGGCACGAGGTTTCCGGCGTCGTGACGAATGCTCTGCGCCCACTCGAAGCTCTCCACGCGGCGGATGCGCGCTGGCGATGAGCCCGCGCTCCCATCGCACATGAACAACCGATCCTGATCGAGCGTGTTCGGGTGCGGAGGTTCGCTCGGCCCCGACGGCTGCCCCATATCCTCGGAAGGCATCGACATGTCGCCAGGAGGTCGTGACATATCCCCTGACATGCCAGGGTCCATATCCTCTCTTCCCGGAGGCGTCGTCTGTGAAGGGGATTGATCCTGGCCGGTGGCCATATCCTCGGTCATGGAAGAAGGTTGCGTCTGCGAAGGCTCGACGCCTCGTTGGCCCAACTCTCCCGTGCAACCCCATAGCGCGGCGAGGCCGCAACAAAGGAGCCCTATCACGCGGGGTCTTGTGTGTTTGTTCACGGAATACCTCTCGGAGCGTGTGTGCAACAGTGCCCGACCGACGACTTGAAGCTCCAAGTTAGCATTATCCTGTGAGTATTGCACCCCCTGCGGGCCTCCCTCTCGGTCGTCCGCGTGCTTGTTTCGAGGGCAAGGCCCGCGGCAGGCCGCGAGCCTTGCCCCCTGTTCCTCACTGCGTTCGAGAGGGGGGCAGC
>JAYZVO010000183.1:0-11827 GCA_036155555.1 Myxococcota bacterium | reverse complement strand
CAACGGGGGTGGGGCGCTTTTTTATAAAACCGCGCGCCCAACATCGTTTCTGGCCCTCTCCAGAGCGGTCTCGGGAGTCTCAGTCGGTGTTCTCGGAGATATCTTCCGCGTCGCTGTCAGGGAGGTGGACGGACTTCGTGGCGCGCTCGAAGCTCGGGAGGAACTTCTCGGCGAGCTCGTGCATGCCCGCGATGCGGCAAAAACCCTCGAGGGTTTTTGCCAAGCCACGGTAGGTCTCGACCCATTCGTCGATGGCGCGGTTGCGCTCGCCGAGGGCCTGTTGCAGCTCGTCGACCTCGATGTTCATGCGGTCGACGAGTTGCTGGAAGGGCTCGAGTAAATCATTGAGCAACACCGCGATGGTGCGCGTCTCGAGAACCTCTCCGAGTTCGCCGGTGAAGGTGTATGGGTGCGCGCTCAGGAGCTCGATGGTGTTGTGTGCGTAAGAGACGAGCGCGTCGCGTGCGCGCGGAGGGGTCATGCTCAGGCCGTAAATTTGGAGCGCGTTCGGTCCCTCCGCAGCGCGGATGTGTTCGCGCGTCAGGCGCAGCTTGTGATCGAGTTGGATGCTCGCCTCGGCGAGCTTGCCACGCAGCGTGATGTCGTCATCCTGCTCGTCGACGTAAGCGCGCTCGGCCTCGTGCATGCGCGAGGTTATCTCCTGGAGGTAAGACGCCTGGCTCAGGATCGTGGTCTTGAGATGCTCTGGTTCAAACCCCTCGCGCCCCGCGAGCTTACTGCTGAGCTTGTCAGCAAGTACGTCCGCGTTCTCCCTGGCGGCGGCAATAAGCGTGGCTGTTTCTGTCAGCCGCTTTGCCACCATGATGCTTATCCGTACCATGGAGATATCCTGATGTGATGGTGGTGAGAACTTCTCGGGAGAAAATATATCAGCGCCACCCAAAGCGTGCAAAGGATAGTTGCGCGTGGGCGCTTGTTTCCTTTACGCCAGGGCCATCGGGAGGGTCCTCCACATCTTGTAGTGAGGGCCGATGTCCGGCAAGTCAAAGGGGTCACCGCTGACCTCGAAGCCCGCGCGCTCGTAAAAGCTCCTCGCTGCCTCGCGCGCGTTGCACCAGACCACGCGGGTGGGGCTCTTGAGCAGCGCCAGATCCGAGAGCATGTCGCTCATAAACCACGCGCCAATCCCTTGATTTCGACACGCGCTCGCGATCGCCATCCCGCGCAATCTCAGCGCGCTCGCGTCCGCGCGCCACCCCGCGGCCACGAGAAAGTCAGGCATCGGGGTCTCGAGGTAACTCGCGCACCCGAGCACCTCTCCATCCTCTCCAAAGCCCGCGTAGTGCTCCGTCCCCTCCAGGTCGTCGCCATCCCAGCGCGCGAGCTCGCCGCGCTCGGCCTGCTCGGGTCGCAAAACCTCGGTTCTCAATGGGAGGATCACGTCGACGTCGACGCGTTCGGTTCGCAGTGGTTTTTTCATCGGGTGTCTCGTCTCTCGGGTCAAAGTGATTTTTAAGAAGTGGCAAGATGCTACAATCGGTCGTGAGACGCGTCACGCGACACATCGAACATGCGCTCCTCGGCTCGATGCGCTGGCGCCATCACTGGAATGGGGCGCCTCGTGAATAAGTCGCGTGATTTGCTGGCCAGGCTCTATCCATGGATGTTCTCGAGCTCCTGAGATCTTCGAGCTTCCTCCTGGATGTCTCCAACGATGGGAATAGAAAACATCTTCGTGTATATTTGACATGAACGCATAACTTCAGAACAGGATGCATCATGTCACTCAAAGGAGTCGCCACAAACACGCTCGAAATCCTCGAGCGAGGCCATTACACCTCACCGGCGGGGGAAAAACGCGACATCGGCGCGTCCCTCTCGCTTGCCAGGGAGGGCACGCGCCTCTTCACGCCGGACGAGCTGGGGTCGCTTCTTACCCAGACCCCCGAGGACACGCCGACTTCCTCGCCAGAAATCGAGGTGACCGACGAGCGCACCCAGGAGGCCGCGCGGCGCCTCGTGCAAGATGAGGGCGTCACGGGTCTCGTCTTGCTCAACTTCGCATCGGCCAGGAACGCAGGCGGTGGGTTTATCAATGGAGCAAGGGCTCAGGAGGAGGATCTCTCGCGATGCTCGGGGCTCTATCCTTGCTTGCTCGAGCAGCCTGCTTACTACTCGCGCAATCGCAAGCAAGACTCCATGCTCTACACCGATCACATCATCTACTCTCCGGGCGTGCCGTTTTTTCGCGAGCGCTCACGCGAGCTGCTCGAGCAACCCTACGACGTCGCGGTGATCACGGCGCCTGCTCCCAATGCGGGTCAACACCTTCGCCGCAACCCGCTCGACCACGCCTCGATCGAAGAGGCGTTGCGCCGACGCGCAGGCTATGTGCTGCTCGTGGCAAAGGAGATGGGGCACCGCGATCTGTTGCTCGGCGCCTGGGGATGCGGCGTCTTTCAGAACAAGCCCGCGACGGTCGCGGACGCCTTTGGTGCCTGGCTCGAAGATCCTCGCTTTGCCGACGCCTTCGATTCGGTGTGCTTCGCGATCTATGATCGGGCCAAGATCCAACGCACGCTCACGGCATTTCGACAGCGCTTCCCATAACCGCCATCTTGCGCGCTGTTGTTGGAGAAGGTAACTTGTGCGAATGATCGCTCAGGAGATCCGACTCGTTCGTCGGATCTCGACCCCGTGCGGAGGATTCCTTTGCGAAAGATCAAGATCCTGGTTGTCGATGATGACGTCGATATCTGCGACTACATGCAGCTCGTGCTCTCGCAGAAGCGTTACGACGTCAATACACAGTCTGATCCCACCAAGGTCCTCGACGAGCTCAAGAAGGACGAGTTTCATGTGGTCATCCTCGACCTCATGATGCCCGAGATCAACGGCCTCGAGTTGCTCGAAGAGATCCGTAACTTCGATCGAGACATCGCCATCATCATCTTCACCGGTTACCCCTCCGTGGATACCGCCGTGATGAGCCTGCGTTACAAGGTCGATGATTACATCCGCAAGCCGTTCGATATCGAGGAGTTTAACGACAGCCTCGAGCGCATTCTGCGCGAGAAGGGCTTGCTCATCGATCCGGAAGAAGAGCTCCTGATCACCATCGGGCAGAACATCCGCCAGTCGCGCAAGGAGCAAAACCTCACGCTCAAGCAGATGTCGCGCCGCACCGGGCTCTCGGTCAGCTTGCTCTCACAGATCGAGCGCGCCGAATCGAGCGCGTCCGTCTCGAGCCTCTTCAAGCTCGCCACCGCGCTCGATTGCCGCGTCACGGATTTCTTTGGCTCTTATTGAGCCCCTGACAACGCCGCGCCCGCCTCTTCTCCCTTCACCGTGGGGACGAAGAACTGCACCTCGTCCTCGAGGCGCATCGCCATCAACGCGTTCCCCCAGGTCGCGCCCGCGTCCATCGCGTGGATGCTCTCGTGGCAATGGTAGCCGATGGCGGACCAGTGCCCGAAGAACAGCCGCACTCCCTCGACCGCGTCCGCGCGCTCGAACCATGGCACGAGCTTCTCGGGCATCGCTCCGAGCGTCCCCTTGTACTTGTACTCGAGGTTGCCTTCCTTGCGCGTCAGCGCTCGCATGCGCGTCATCGCATTCACCGTGAGCCTCAACCTCGGGATGCGCTGTAGGTCATCGGACCAACGCGACGGCTCGTTCCCATACATCTGCTCGAAGAACGCGAGGAAGTTGTCGTCGTCGCGTAACACCTCCTCGAGCTCGCGCGCACACTCGGTCGCGAGCTCGATGTCCCACTCCGGCAAGAGCCCCGCGTGCACCATGACATCTTCGCCCTCCTGATGAAGCATCGGCCTGTGCCGCATCCAGCGCAAAAGCTCGCTGGCATCGGGCGCGTCGAGCACATCCTGGAAGGTGTCTTTCTTTCGCATCGGGCGGATGCCATGCGCCGCCGCCAACATATGCAAGTCATGGTTCCCGAGCACGCAGACGAGGCGATCCTCTTGCTCCATCGCCCAGCGGATCACCTCCGCGTTGCGGGGGCCGTTGTTGACAAGGTCTCCCACCAACCAGATGCGATCCTCGCTCCTGTCGTAGGCGATCTTGTCGAGGAGTGAGAGCAGGGTCTCGAAACATCCGTGGATGTCACCGATCACATAAGTGGCCATGAGGCGCGTTCCTGATTGTCTGAGAAAAGAGGGCGGCGTGCCGACTTCAAGGGCACAGGCCAGAGGAGCACTGGTTGGTGAACTCGTTGCAACATCCGCCCGAGCAACCTCCACAGAACACGCTCTTGCTATTGCCACAACCATCCGAGCCTGTCACGCCACCACATGATGCTCCCTCGGCGCTGCAAATCTGAGCATTGGTGTAAGGCGTGCACACGCACTGGTTGCCGTTGCACGTGTTGTTGTCGCGGCCATTGCTTGTCGGGCAGCTCCCGCAAGTCGCCGTCTTTGTCCCGCCGCAGCCATCACTGCCAGTGACAGACCCGCACGTGGCGCCCGCGTTCGAGCAGACCTGCGCGTTGGTGTAGGGCGTACAACTGCACGCGTTGCTGCTGCACGTGTTGTTGTCACGACCGCCGCTTGTCGGGCAGGTGCCACAGGAGACCGTGCGTGTCACGTTGCAGCGATCCTGGACCGTGAGCGAGCCACAAATCGCGCCAGCCATCTGGCAAAGCTGCTGGTCTGTCTCGGCGACGCACTCGCACTGGTTGTTGCCACTACAGATCTCGTTGTTGCCGCAGCCTCCACAGCTGATGCTGCGAGGATAACCGCAGTTGTCCGTCCCCGAGATGTTGCCACACTCGGCGCCTGCTCCCTGGCAGAAGTCCGCGTTGCTCTCGGAGGAACAACACGTGTTGCCGCCGTTGACGCAAACCTGGCTTCCCGAGCAGGCCCCGCAGTTTACCGTGCGCGTCGTGTTGCAGCGATCCTGGACCGTGACCGAGCCACAGGTCGCGCCAGCTCCCGCGCAAAGCTCGGCGTCAGTTTCAGGCTGGCAGACGCATTGATTTGCCTGGCACACCTCGTTGTTGCCGCAGCCGCCGCAATCACTGGAGTTGTTGCAGGCGTTAAACGTCATGCCACATTCGACGTTGTTGCAAGAAGGCGCAGGACATTCGCAAGCGTTGCTTCCATTGCAGACGCGCTCGTTGGTGCAGCTGCCACAAGCTGCGGTGCGTATGTCGCCGCAGTTGTCCAACTCGGTGACATCGCCACAGGTTATGCCGAGCCGAGCGCAGAACTGCGTGGCGCCTTCGGGCTGACAGACCGAGCAAGTGTTGTCGCTCTCACATGTCCCCTCGTTGCAGGTTCCACAGTTGGCGACGCGCATCGAGCCGCAGTTGTCCATCCCCGAGAACATCCCGCACTGCGCGTTGTTGCGCCCGCAGAATGCCTCGTCGGTTTCAGGCGTGCAGATGCACTGATTGTTCATATCACAGACATCGTCTGCGCCAGCGCAACCGCCACAGTTGATCGTGCGCGTCACGCCGCAGTTGTCCGTGAGCGAGACCTGGCCACACTGCGCGTTCGCTGCTGCGCAAAGCTCCTGGTCTGTGTCAGGGACGCAGCCGCAGGTGTTGTTCGAGGTGCATTGCTCGCCAGCCCCCTGGCATTGCCCGCAGTTGATGGTGACCTGAACTCCGCAAGCGTTGACGACGCTTATCGCGCCGCACTGTGCGCCAGCGCCGCGACAGAGATCTGCGCTCGTCTCATCTCCACACGGGATAAAGCAGGCGTTGTTTTCGCAAACCTCATCCTCGCCCATACAGGTGCCACAATCGAGCATCCGCTCGACGCCGCACGAGTCCATCACAGAAAGCGCTCCGCAGACGGCCTGTGTCATCTGGCAGAGCTCCTGGTCGCTCTCACCAGGGCAGCCGCAAGTGTTGTCGATGCAGACATCGCCACCTGGGCACTCGCCGCAATCAGGCGCGCGCCGTAGCCCGCAGGAGTCGACCGTGGGTGGGAGGAAGCCGCAGTTCGCGTTCGCGGCGGCGCAGAGCACCGCGTCGCTCTCGGGTGAGCAAGCGTTTGTGGTCGCCATGTCCGTTGGTGGAGGCGTCCCCATGTCGGCAGGTGATGTGGGGTCTGTCAGGCTCCATGCCCCATCGCGGCATACGAAGTCGAGCCTCGTCGAACCCTCCTGAGCGCAGGCATCTCCTTCATTCGGGCTACCGAAGTTGTCCTGGTCCGAGCTGTCCGAGATGTTGCAGGCGACCCCCACGAGCAGCGCGAAGGCTGTCGACAGGAAGAGATGAGCGTGAGTCGTGATGGGGAAACGCTTCATATGGTTGCCTTTCTTATGTCAGAGCGCGCAAAGCTGTGGGCCGCCACCGCCGCCGCCACTGTTCAGGCAGCGGCCAAGATCAGGCTCACAACATTCGGTCGAGCGACAGGTGTAGGTGCAACCGACGGAGCGGGGATTTCCGCAACGATCGGTCGTTTGCAAGAAGCCGCATTTGTAGTTGTTCGCGTCGCAAAGTTGTTGGTCTGTTTCAGGCGTACAGATGCACTGATTGTTGGAGCAGGTTTCGTTGGTGCCGCATGTTCCGCAGTTTGCCGAACCTCCGCACGCGTTGGTGACCGTGCCGCACTGGTCGGCTCCACACAAAACCGCAGGGCAAACGCACTGGTTGTTATTGCACTGCTCTCCGCTGCCGCAACCTCCACAGTTTACCGAGGCACCACACGCGTTGGTGATCGTGCCGCATTGATTCACGCCGCAGGTGGGCGTCGGGCAAACACACTGGTTGTTGTTGCATTGCTCTCCAGCGCCACATGAGCCGCACGAGGTGGAGTTGCCGCACGCGTTGGTGACCGTGCCACACTCCGCGCCCCCACAACTCGCTGCGGGGCAAACGCACTGGTTGTTGTTGCACTGTTCCCCTGCGCCGCAGCCACCGCAAGTCGCAGAGTTGCCGCACGAGTTCGAGAGGGTTCCGCACGCGTTGCTACAGTCGATGGGGTTGCATTGGCAGACGTTGTCGCTGCCGCAGGTTTCATCGCCGCTGCAAGAGCCGCAAGCCGCGGTGCGCGCGGTGCCGCAGTTGTCCGGCGCGCTGACCGAGCCGCACGTCTTGCCGAGCCGAGCGCAGAACTGCGCGTTGGTCTCGGGCTGACAGATCGAGCATGTGTTGTCGCTCTCGCAGCTCCCCTCGCTACAGGTCCCGCAATCGGTCGTGCGCGTCGTACCGCAGTTGTCATTTGCGGTGATGGAGCCACATTGCGCGTTGTTGCGACCACAGAAGTTCTCGTCGGTTTCTGGGACGCACTCACACTGGTTGCTGTCATTGCAAAGGGTGTCCGCGCCAGCGCAGCCGCCACAGGTCGGGCTTCGCATCTGCCCGCAGCGATCGATGACCTCGATCTGGCCACAGGTCGCGTCCGCGAGCTCACACAACGTCTCGTCTGTCTCGGGGTTGCAGACCGTGCAGGTGTTGTCTTCCTGGCAAGAACCTTCAGCACATACGCCGCAGTTGATGGTGCGCATGTTGCCGCACTGATCCGTCGCGGTCACGCCGCCACATTGCGCGCCAGAGAGCGCGCAGAGCTCGTTGTTGCTCTCGGGAACGCACCCCATATCCGTCGCTGGCGAGGTCTGCATGTCGGGTGCGCTGTCCATATCCGGCGCGCCCGACATGTCCGCCGGAGTGTTCATGTCGGAGGTTGACGGGGTCGTCTGATTATTGCCCGCGCGCATATCCTGCACATCGCCCATATCATCGGGGAGGGCGTCCGGTGATGCCCAGACCCCGCCTGTGCAAACAAGCCCGGGCCTGCTGCTGCCCTCCTGCGCGCACGCATCCCCCTCGCGGGCTGTCGGCAGGTTCTCATCGCTCGCGGAGCAGCCCTGGAGCATCAGGATGACGCCGAACAAAAGTGACGAGACAAAAAATCGAGGTGAGTGGAGGGTGTTCACGAGAGACCTTCGGGAACGAAAGGGCTGTATAATACGCCTATTGTAAGGTGTTCTGACATGCAAAGCCAGAGCACCTTGAAGATGCGGAGCGCTCGCGCCTTGTTGCCGCTCTTACTCTTCTCGAGCAGAGGTTCAATCCTGGCACTGGCCCGCGTTGCATGTCTGATTGTTGGAGCACATGCCACAATCTGCAACCGTGCGCATGTCCCCACAGTTGTCTTGTTGTGTGTAGCCCCCGCACTCGACGCTGTAGCGTTGGCAGAAGGTATTGTCACTCTCGGGGGTGCACGCCGAGGGGCACTGGTTGGTCATCGTATTGCACATCGCGCCGCCCGGGCAGCCGCCGCAATCGATGCTGTTGCCGCAGTCGTTAAAGACAAAGCCGCATTTGTCTCCGCACGCCGGGACAGGGCAGTTGCACGCGTTCGCCATGCAGGTTTCTCCCATGGCGCATGCGCCGCACGAGATCTCGCGCACGGCGTCACAACTGTCCGTGACCATGAGCATGCCGCACGGGGTGTTGCCCATCCCCGCTGCCGCCTCGCAGAGCTCGTCGTCAGTCTCGGCCTGGCACTCCGAGCAAGTGTTGTCGGCGCGACACGTGCCCGGAGAGCAACCGCCGCAATCGGCGGTGCGCACATCTCCGCAGTTATCCGCGGCGGTGAGCGAGCCGCACTCTGCATCGAGGCGTTGACAGAAGGTCGCGTCAGGTTCGTTGATGCAGCGGCATTGACGCGAGAACTGGTCGCAGGTCAGCGGCGCGTCGCATGTCCCGCAGACGCCGACTGTGCGGAGGTCGCCGCACAGATCAAACCCCATCGCCTCGCCGCACGCCGCGCCGAAGCGGACGCAGAACTGCTCGTCGGTCTCGGGTTGGCAGATCGAGCAGGAGTTGTCCGCGAGGCACTGGCCCTCGCGGCAGGTGCCACAATCCTCGGTGCGCATGTTGCCGCACCGGTCGACCGCCGTGAGCTGGCCGCATTGCGCCATGTTGGTCGCGCAGAAGTTGGCGATGTTCTCCGGCGTGCAAGCCGTGGTGTTGTTCCCACCACTCATATCACCCGGAGGCGTCGTGTTGTTGCCTCCACCCTGATCAGCAGGGCTCCCCATATCATTCATGATGGGGGTGGTGGTGTTATTGGCGCTGACATATTGCCCGTCAACGCACTCGAGGTTGCCCACGCGTTCTCCATCCTGCGCGCAGGATTCGCCCAGCAGGATCGCGTCGTTCGCGTGGGGATCTTGCAGGTTGCAGCCCGCGAGCGCCGAGAAGACCAGCGCCAGAGAGAGGAGCGAACGCGTCCAGATGTGACGCAGAGAGCGTGATGGGGGCGTTTGCATGATCGAAGAAGTGGCTCGTGGGTCGGAAATTAGCGGCTCGGTGCTTGCTCCAAAGCCTCCTCTCTTATGCCATCGATTCAGGGGTCAATCTAGAACGGTGAGTGGTTTGACGGAGATCCTCGTCACAAGCTCTGGAACAGGATCGGGTAGCTGACCTTGACGGTTTCGCCAGTCTTCGGGAAGCGGGCGCGCTCGACGGTGTCGATGATGCAAGCGTTCAGGGGATCATCTCCGATCTCGTCGTGGGTGATCTTGATGTGCTCCGCGCCTCCTCTGGGGGTGATGTCGAAGCTGACGGCGATGCGTCCTTCGAGCGGCCCTCGCTCGCGCACGAGCTTCTCGTAGCACTTGGTGATGGTGTGGCTCTTTCGTCCGATGGTGCGGTGGAGGACGTATTTGGCGATGACATCGGGCTCGATCTCCATGGTTCGCAGCAATCGATCGCGCTCGACGACGCGCTTTTCGGTGTCGAGCACCGCGTGAACCAGGCCAAACCAACGCGCTGCCGGGATGTCATGCACGAAGCAGCGCGAGAACGTGCGCGCTTGCTCGAGATCAACAGCAGTGCGAATGCGTGAGGGGTCCATGTCATCGTAGCGCTTCTCCGACGACGAGATGCCCTGGTCTGTTACCTTGGCGCATACATCGAGCAGATGCTCCATCGTCCAGTCTGCGGCGGGAATCACGACGATCTGTGCGTGGTCATTGGTGTGCTCTTTATACAACCTGTCCAGCACCCGCGTGAGCGGGACTGGCGCATTGGGCGAAGGTTCCTGGAGCTTATCTTCATCCTCGCCGCTTGCCTCTTCGGGCGGTTCGAGGGTGATGCGTTTGACGCCATCGAGTGAGACGGCGAACAGGCCATCGCGGTCCTCGGAGATCGCGATAAGTCCGGGGTGTTCGCTCATCCCGGTGCCAAAGAAGATCTTCTTTGCCATGGCGCGGTCGCGATACGCCGCGGGATCTTTGGGCAGGACTCCATCCTCGGGTCGGGCAAAGTGGGGCACCCAGTCGAGCACGATGTGTTCGTGCGTCAGCTTCCAGGCGAGCGCTTCGGGGAGGTTCTCGATGCGTTCCTCGGGGAGCGGGGAGTGGGTGAGGATGCGCAGCGGTTGCCATCCTTCAGCCCAGCGCCTCGAGGTAAGCTCGGTGGCGAGCGTGTCACCGGAGATAAGGATCGTTGGCGCGGGCTCCATCCCCTCACAGATCGGCCCGTCGAGCGGGCCGATCGCCGTGGGACAGTTTTCGAGCTGCCGCGCTTCGCGCGCGGGGTCGCTGTAGTCGAGGGGATCTGCGACGTCGTAGAGGTTGTCGTGGATATTGGAATCGGAGTCCTCGGCTTTCTTCGGTGGGAGCGCGCAGGGGTTGTGTTCATCGCCAATGGCGCTTGCGACCTCCCACTGCGCCTCTTGTTTGTGCAGCAACAGGCAGCCTGGCAAGGTCTGAGAGCGCAGGCTTTCGGGAGCAGCCGGGGTGCTCGGTGTTGTATACTCTACAATCTTTGCTGCTGGAGGCGATGTCTCCAGGTTTTGCTTTTCATCGAAGAAGCGTTGTGCCGACCGTATACTGAACGCGGCAGTGACTCCAATGATGGCGAGGGCGACAAAGGCGTAGATAAAGGTCGACGCGCGGCGCTCGAGCGCGCGTGTGAGCGGCGCGACACCTGTCACGAACGAGAGCAGCGCGGCGAGTGATGTCACGCCGAGGATGATGCCATAGGTGTTTGTCAGGAGTCCGGCGCGCGAGGCGACGGTCAGGAGCATCTCGGGTTGTTCATTCCAGACCGTGAGCTCCATATGCCACCCGCTCGATATTCCAGCCGCGCAGGCGGAAAACATGGCGAGGAAGCAGAGTGAGCCAACCGAGTATCGCGCGCTCGCGAAGCGCGCCGCGTGCTCTTTATCCTCGCTCGAGGTCACCGCGCTGGCGCATGCGCCGATGCCCGCGCCGATGATGCTCACGCACATGATCCAGGGGAATGGGATTGGGCCCTGACGCGCGAGTAAGAGCGTGGCGGCCAGCGCGCCTCCCCAGACCAGCAGCCCGAGGCAGAAGGAGATCGGCGTGAAGGCGCGCGCCGGGTTCTTCGAGAACGCGACGCCGAGTCCCTGCAACAGCGCGCTCAGCGCGCACAGCAGAGAGGTCGAGGCGAGCCCGAGCAGAAGTGGTGCGAGTGCATTGGAGAGGCTCTTTGCCAGGATGGCGCTGTCTCTGGCGGTATCGCCTGCGGAGAACGCGAGGCCCGCGTCCTGAACGCTCGAGAGCGTCGCGAGGGCGCAGAGCACGAGCATGAGCGCCGGGCAAATCAGCCAGGCGAAGAGCGCGATCTTTCGGCCCACCGCTTGCGCCAGCGCGAGCATTGGCGCGAGCGCGAAGCCCGAGAGCCCGACCAGAAACGCGAGCACGGCGAAGATGCTGCCGCTCTCGAAGATTTGCTCGAACGAGTTCATCGATGCTCCTCCTTTCGGGATAACGGGAGGATAACAAATTCGGGCGGCGTTACCATCCCGTCCTTCTTTCTGCGAACCAGCGCGCGCAGCCCGCGCCGTGGGGGGGGGGTAAATATGCCGCCCCGGGGGTGGTGCGCAACAAAACGGGGGGGTTTTTTAGAACCCCACGC
>JAYZVO010000182.1:0-9662 GCA_036155555.1 Myxococcota bacterium | reverse complement strand
ATCGGCGCCAGTATGTGGTGGGTGGCTCGGGGGGGGGTGGGTCTTTTCCCCACCCCCCCACCCCCCCCCCCCTCGCTTCTTTTTTGTGATACTGGAAATTGTCGCTTTTTTATATGCTAGTGGTGTGGTTTTATCTGCGCGTCTGACAGGGGGGTGGAGGCTCTTGACGGACGCAGAGGCCATTTTATCGATCAAGTCACGCGACGAGAGCGCGGAGTTTGGGCCTGCCGTCTGTGGTGCCGAGAGCGGCATCGATATTCTTTCGTCGTATGTTTACGCGGAGAGATCCTCCAAGGAGAAGAGATGAAGAAGCCGTTGCTTGCTGTAGCGATGTCGTTGGTGTTGTTTGTCGCCGGTTGTGGTTCGCTCGGGCCACACGTCGCAAAAACCTCGGACATCGAGCTTAACTCGGCAGCCGCTCGCCAGACGCTGATGGTGTCGATGTTCATCCAGAACGAGCAGGACGAGGACGCGGGCTTGCTCAAGGCCGCCAACGAGATGGCCAACAATCAGCAGCTCTCGACCGTAGGATCGGACGCCTACAGCCAGGTCGTCGAGATGCTCGCAAAGGACGGGTTCGTCCTCACGACCGATCCTCCCCAGGCCAAGAAGCTTGGCGAGTCCAAGATGGCCAAGAGCGACATGGCAAAGGTCGGCGGGCTCTGGTACCACCCCGACGGCGCGACCGCGCAGTTTACCAAGACAAGCATCAATGGGGATTACAACGACGTCGCGATGACGCTGCGCGATCAGGAGAACCTCGGGGAGCACTTCGCGCAGGTCTCCATCACGGTCGGCGAGGGCTCTGGTTTTCGCGTCGGCCCGATCGGTCGTTTTTACCCGATCGTCTACCTTCGCATCCTGATCCTGAATAACCAGGGGCGCGTGGTCTACAAGACGTACCTTGTGGGCGAGGGAGACAAGAACTTCATGGTGACCGACCGCAGTCCGGCGAACATGAAGATCGCGATCAGCCGCGCGTTGCGTTCGAGAACGCAGCTCGAGGTCGACACGATCAAGTGATCTTCTGCCCTGCGTGTTGTCGGGATTACTCGGGCCAGGTCTCGAGCTGACAGCGCGTCAGGTGCGCTTGCTCCCACGCGTCGAGCGTGGGGGCGAGCATCGTGCCAGCGTCCTCTTCCAGGGCATCGAACCCGAGCGAGAGCTCGGCGACAAAGGCGCAGCTTGGCTGCGCCTTGTCGATCGTGGCGAGGTAGCGCGGGAGGCGCTCGTCATCGCGCAGTCCCTGGCGCGCGAGCTCCGTGCCGAGTTCGGCCAGCGGGGGGAAGGCATACGCCTTGCGGTTTTTCTCGAGCGTGTCTCTTGCTGGTCCCCAGGCCGTGATCGGATCGGTAGAGTCAGGCAGCGCGGTCAGGATCTCTGTGACGAGGGTGTCTTGTTGCGTGACCCACTCGGTGAGCGCTGCGTCGGTCTGGTCACACTCGTTGCCGATCAGTCCGCGAAAAGACTCGAGCTTCTTCTCTTCGAGTTCGCGCGTCTCTCTGGCGCCATCGCTCGTGGGCTTGCTCAGGAAGATGGCGCGATCGCCATCCGCGAGCCGCTGGCACCAGTCCTTCTGGATCGCTGCGATCTCGTTCTCGCTGGCGTCCTCGATGATGTAGTAGTTCCCGAGCGGTCGCGTCTCGGTGCCGATCAGCACCTCGCGCTCGCGCAGCCTGGCGTAGAGTTCGTGCAGGGTGGCGAAGTCGAGGTCGTAGAACGCGAGCGCCATCGCCTCGCGGTAGGCTTCGTTGCGCTCCTGCGCCCACGCTTCGACCATGATCGAGAGCTCGCGCTCCTGGATAGGAACTTGCGCCTTGTAGATCTGCGATGGTGTGCCGCCACCGATTGTCCTGGCCAGCGCGCGCGTGCGCAGGCAAGCGAGCGAGAGGAAGGTCGCCGCGCGCAGTCCCCCCACATCTTCGCCCGCCGTTGTCTTCTCGAACGCCTCGATGATGGCGCGCTTCCCCTCCTCGCCGTTGGTGCAAGTCGGGGGAGTGGGTTCGGTGGCGCGCGAGGGGTTGGTGCGCACCTCCTTGATGTAGCTGTTGATCGCGAGCGAGGTGCAACCTGTGCCACACGCGAGGCAAACGAGCGCGGCGAGCAAGCGAGCGGTCTGCGTGATCTTCAAGCGTTCTCCGGGGATGTCAGCGAAGAGGGATCGATAAAGGGCCAGCGCTTTGCGATGTCCTCGAGATCGAGCGATGAGAGCAGCTCCACGTTACGGATCGGGATCTGCTCCGGGGCACTATAGCGCGCCAACACATCGGTCATCTCGTCTTCGCGCAGCAGGTGGAAGATCGGGTAAGGAGAGCGGTTGGTCAAGTTGCCGCGATCGCTCGGTTTGCTATTGGCGAAGTAGTAGTCCGGGTGAAACGTCGCCACCTGGAAGGAGTGGTGCAAGTTGCTCCGCTCGAGCATCGCGTTAAAGGTCGCGGCGGCGTCGAGGAAGTCATCGAACGCCGCGAACGCATGGCGAAAGACCACGAGCGTGTTCGAGAGCTCGCGCGGGGAGCTCATCACGAGCTTCTCGATCTCGCCGAGCAGCGTCCCGACGACGGACTCGAACCGCTTCGCCTCGCAGATCTCGATATGCACCAGGCCCTTGCGGTAGGGCACGGCGGCGAAGGGGCAGAGGTTGAGTGACAGGATGCACTGTTCGACCCAGTGCTCGACCTCGCGTTTGATTTGCTCGTTGTTTTTGCGCTCGTTCGAGGACGTTGGCGCGAGCTTATCATCCTGAGTATGTGCAGACATGGACCTGACCATCCTCGCTGTGGAGGTAAAGGCTTACGGTTTGTGGCGTGAGCGTGTCGCGCCCAGGGATGTTGGTCTTACAGCTTATGAATGGGGCGGCAAAAATCGAGGGGAAATCGACGCGCGGCGATGCGTCATCTGGTTCTGTGATGGTGATGCGATCGAAGAACTGGGGGCGAGATGCTCTGGCGTGTTGATCTTTTTTCTGTTGGGGGAGGATACTCCCTGCTCGCGAAGACCTCATGATGAATGATGGAGTAGATCATGCCAGAAGGACCAGAAGTACGCCGCGCCGCAGACGAGATCCAGGACCGTCTCGGTGGTCACACGCTCGAGCGTGTCGTCTTTGATATCAAGCGACTCGCGCCGAGAGCGAGCGAGCTCGAGGGGAAGAAGATCGAGTCACTCGATACCTTCGGCAAGGCCACCGTCACAAACATCGAGGGTGGCCTCCACATCTACTCGCATAACATGCTCTACGGGAAGTGGATTCTGGTGCGCGCGGGCGAGCCATCGGGCACCAAGAAGACCCCCAAGATGGAGCTGCACACGTCCAAATACAGCCTGTTGCTCTACAGCACCAACAGCATCGATGTGCTGCACACCGAGGATCTGCCCGAGCACAAGTACCTCTCCAAGCTTGGCCCGGATGTATTGAGCGAGGATCTGACCGAGGCGGACGTCGCAAAGCTGCTCTCGACGACCTGGGCTGGGAAACAGATCGGCGTGACGTTGCTCGACCAGTCGTTTTTGGCGGGGATCGGCAACTACCTTCGCGCCGAGATCTTGATCCGCGCCAAGCTCCACCACACGCGCACGCCCGCGTCGATGACCGAGGATGAGATCAACGCCCTCGCCAAACAGATTTTGCATGTCTCTCATGAATCCTACGAGGCGGGTGGCGCGACCGCGGGCAATTACCTCACGCTCCCGAAGGGAGAGTCCGCCAACTTCGACAACTTCGTCTTCTCGGCCTACAAACAGGAGGGCAAACCGTGCGCTTCGTGCGGCTCGATCATCGAGCTGGTCGAGTACCAGGGGCGCAACATGTACTTCTGCCCCACGTGCCAAAAGGCGAAGTGAGCGCGTCGCGCGTAGTTTTGGCACGCAGGCGTTGCATGGCGATCGAGGATCGTTCATCGTGAGGAGCCCAATCACCGATTCAAGGTCGCAAGATGCAAGTTGGCTCCCCTTGTAAGTCGCATCCTGGGCTGATTTGGCCCTCGGTCTGCGTGCTCCTTTGTCTTTGCTTTTCGTCTGATGCGATGGCGCAAAAGATCGCGCGCGACGATGTATTGCTCGCCATCCCTCCCGCCCCCGATCAGCTCGTGCTCGATGTCTCCTACTTCGGAGAGGTGATCGCGCACCCCGGCATGAGCGCGGCCATCGATTACACGCTCTCCTCCAAGGCGATCCGTCTGGCGAAATTCACCGACCGCGCGCGCTTCAAACAAACCTCATGGTTTGTTGGCGGCGAACTCGGCGGATACCGTCACCGAGGCAACCATGTCGGGTTGTTGCTCGGCGCGAGGGCGGGGGTTCGACGCCAGACCGCGCGTTCGTTTCTCTTCGAGGCGATGCTCGGCGCGAGCTACTTTCACAAGCGCCTCGATGGGGTCGTGTACGTGGTCGACGACGACGGCACGTTCTCCGAAACTCGGATCAAGGGGAGGCCCAAGTTCGCGCCATCGATCGCGTTCGGGATCGGGCAGCGCCTCCCATGGTTTCTCGATGGCGCGCTCGGCTGGCATGTGCGCCCCGGCGTCTTCTTCGAGATCCCATTCAACACGACCGCCTTGCCGCACCCCTATGTGCAGGTCGGGCTCAATTACAGGTTGAGGTGAGCAATGCGCAGGTTGAATCGACGTCTCTTTCATCGCGCGTTGCTCGGGTTTGCCGCGTTGCTCGCCATGGCGAGCAGCTCGTGTGGCGAGGCGCTCGAGGGGCCAGATCAAGAGGTCCTGTTCCTGCGCCACAAGGGCGCGGATATGAACGTCTGGGTGCGCGGCAACATCGACTCCAAGGTGATCATCCTCGTGGTGCACGGCGGCGCAGGTGGTAACTCTGCGGCGTATGTTCCCGACTACAAGGACAACCTCGAGCACGACTACGCCATCGCTTACTGGGATCAACGCCACGGCGGATCAGCGCAGGGGAGCTTCTCCAAGAAGGACTTCAACCACACCAACGCCTGGGCCTTGATGGCCGAGGACATGATGCTCGTCATCAAGATGCTGCGCACGCGCTATGGTCAGGACACCAAAGTGTTTGCCTGGGGTCATAGTTGGGGCGTGCAGCTCGGGACAAAGTTTCTGGTCGATCATGATCCCGAGCTGCTCGACGGTTGGATCGCGAGCAATGGCACCCACAGCGGTGATATCGAGCACGCCGCGCGCAACGCTTACATCCTGACCTACGCGCAGCAGATGGTGGACGAGGGCGCAGAGCTCTCCGAGGCTGTGACGCGCGGGGATGCCAATATTCAAACGCCCCAGGATGCCATCGATTGGGTGAACGCCAACGACCCGATCACCGAGTGGGATCAGACCGATGTGCAGTGGACGCTCGGTGGTGTGATCGGAGACTGGGTGTATAGCCGCTACACCGATCCTGACTACACCGAGAACCTGCCTCCTGGCGCATTGCTCTTCTCGAGCCCTGTTTCGCCGATCGCACAGGGCATCAACAGCGCGCGCACCGGGACGCTGATCAACAACTCCTACAGAGAGACCAGCATCCAGGAGTTCTGGGATCTGAGCACCGAGATGAAGCACATCACCATCCCGATCGCGCTCTTGTGGGGAAAATACGACCACATCATCCCCGAGGGGGTGGCCTACTCGTACCGCGACAGCATCGGGACACCTCCCGAGGACATCATGTTCGAGTTCTACGACGCGGGGCACTCGCCAGAGTACGAGCAGCCCGACGCCTTCGCAGAGGATGTGCGCGCGTTCATCGAGCAGCACCGCTGACCGATGTGCTCCATCGAGCGATGCTCACGCCTTCAGGGTGAGCGTCTCGCCATCGAGTTGTGTGTCGAAGGCGCGCAGGTCTGCCGTGGCGGGGCCTTTGGTCTTTGTGCCGTCGAGATCAAACTTCGAGCCGTGGCAAGGGCACTCGAAGCCATCACTTCCATCGAGGTCCACCTCGCAGCTGGCGTGGTTGCACTCCGAACTCAACGCCAGGTAATCCTCCTCGCCCTGACGAATCACCCAGATCTCGAACTCGAACCCGGACGCCGAGGAGGGGACGTTGGCGATGCCGCCAACCTCTCCCAATGCGGGGTAATCCGCCAAACTCAGCACGACGTCCTGTTCCAGACCTGATGGCTCTCCGCCACAACCTGTGAACGTCGCGCCCATGGCCAGTCCTGCGGCGCCCATGGCGCCCAGTTTGATCGCTTGACGGCGGTTACACGCGAGGCATTTTCCAGGCAACTTCTCATCAGCAGACATGGGATTCTCCAATCGATTCTTTGCAATGGGATGATGGGGCAAAGTGAGGCTTCAAGGTCCTTGAAATCACTCGTGTTCACAAGTGCTCGGCGAGGATTCCTGTATTCCGCCTGTATAGGTGGTGTCGAGAACAGGTGTCGCTGATCGCGGAGCATGTCCCCAAAAACGCTGTTTCTTGTGGCAAAGAGCCGCGGCAGGCCACGACTCTTTCGAGAGCTGTCAGGTGAATGGCTGCAAATATAGGGGGGAAACTCGTGCTTCGATTCAAGGTTGGCGTTTTTACGAGCAGGAGCGCTGCAACAATCGCCAAGCATGGCGATCGAACCTTTGCCTGATATTTGGGTTTTGGGTTGTGTGATACAATCTGTGTTTTGGGTGTTTTGTGAGAGGAGCTGAGTCGTGCCAACGACAGTATTCGAAGGAAAGATGCTCGTGTTGACGGGGCGATTCAACGTCGGTGAGGCGAAGCTTCAGGAAGAGCTCGAGGCTTGTGGCGCCAGGATCGCGAGCTATGTCTCGCTGCACATCGACTTTTTGATCACCGGCAAACATCCAGATGCCGAGATGATGGAGGCTGCCAGCAGCCGAGGTATCAACCTCTTGACCGAAGAGGAGGTGCACGCGCTGATGCGGGGAGAAGACATCGATGTCGATCGCGCAGGGAAGCGTGGAGAGCGCTCGGTCGACGAACTCCTGGGGCAAGCGCGCGGGTTGCTCGATCGACCGATGAGTCCTGCTATCTGGACGGAGCTCGTCGCCTTGCTCGACGCGTGTCAGCTCTCCCAACAGGAGGTCCTGGTGAACTACCTCGAGCCGCAGCTCGAGCGGTGGGAGCGCCACGACGTGCGAGCGCGCGCTCAGAAGGTGTTCGCCCAAAAGGCGCTCGCGAGCGGTGGCGGGGATGACGAGGAGCGGGAGGAGGTGAAGAACGCGCTCTATTTCTTGTCCAGGCAACCTGCAAAGAGCATGCGATACGCGCCCGAGCACTGGATGGGCGAGATGATGCAGGGGGTCCCCTCACCGAAGTACAGGCTCGTATGTGATCTGGATCTGCGTTTCACGAACGCCCCGCAGGAGAAGATCCATCAGATGTTGATTCACCCCGAACTCACGGGGTTGAGCGCGCTGAGTTTGCACACGTCGGACTTGCCGAGCCGCGACAACATCGCAGCGATTCTTGGCCATGATAACTTCGCTGGTGTTCAATTTTTTAGCCCCGGAAACGTGGGGTTACGAAGGGTCAAGCAAATCACCGTGGCGACCGAGACACGGTTGGCGCCTCGGGTGTTGGATTTTTGGGATCGGATCGACCTCGGATCTCACTCCACGAGCGAGGAGAAGATGCTCTGCGCGCTCGTGCGCGCGCCATGCTCCGAGCAGGTCGAGACTCTGATTCTTTCACAGGGTGGGCCAACCATTCGCTACCTTATCGAGGAGATCACCGAGCACGACTTGTTGCCTCGATTGCGCACGCTGGTTTGGAGTGCTTTCGGGCCGACCTCGGCGTGGTTTCAGCGGATGATGCCAATCTGTGAGCGTGTCGACACGCTCGTCATGCCCCACCTTTGCTTTGGCGAGAGTGAGAGCTCGGGGTGGCAGGCTTACCTCTCGTGTGACTTGCCGGAGAGCATAGAGACGATCAGCGTGGGTACCTTGGGTTACGAGCAGCACGCGGAGATGTTCACGAACCTGCACATGCTCTTCGCACCGGACGAGATCGTGGAGCGTGCCTTTGGTGAGCTGTGTGACAGCGCGTTGCTGCGCCATATCAAACATATCGACCTCGGGCCGCTCTTCTTCGATGAGCGCGTGCTCGATGCGTTCGGCACGTACCGTCCAGACATCACCCTGCACCCATAAAGCGAGGAACATGTGAACGGTAAAAACTTCGTCCTCGCCGGGCGCTTCTCGACATCATCGGCAAAGCTCGGGCAAGAGATCGAGGCCGCAGGTGGGCGTGTGACATTGGGGGTGTCATCGCGCACGGACTACCTGGTCGAGGGCAAGTCCGCGAGCACGTACAAGCTCGAGGATGCTCGCGCGCTCGGCGTCGCGATCATCACCGAGGAGGACGTGCTCGCCATGATGCGAGGTGAAGACCTGGCCATCGCGCAGCCTGGAGAGGATGGCAGCAAGAACCTCGATGATCTCATCGGCGCAGCGCGTGGCGTCTTCGATGGCATGATGGGGGTGCGGGCGTGGGAGCAACTCGTCGGCTTGCTCGATGCGTGTGACCTCGAGCAAGAGGATGCGCTCGCGCACTATATCTCTTCACAGATTCTCGCGCGTTGGGAGGCTCCGGGCGCGCGAGAGCGCGCCATCGAGTTCTGGGCCAGGGAAGCGGCGAAGGAGCGTTGGACGGATTGGCTCGACCGCGAGCATCTGCCAGGCCCCGCGCACGAGGAAATCCATGGCTGGGCAATCACACAGTACGACCGGTTTTATTCGGCGCCAGCGCACTGGCTCGGCGAGATGATGCGGGGGGTCGATGCGCCCAAGTACGGGCTCGCGAGGACGATCGATTTGACGCTGGTTTATGCTGCGGCGAAGAAGCTCCGCGCGATCCTCACGCATCCGAACCTTGGAGACATACGCAACCTGCGCCTGAGCGGGGTTAACGTCCTTACAAAACAGAACGCCGAGGTTGTCATGACGCAGGACTGTTTCTCGGCGATTCGGACCTTCTCCATCGGTGGCCTCTCTGCGAGCGCTGCGCGCGAGCTGGCCGGGCATGAGCCAAGGCCCGAGCTTCATACGCTCGATCTGCGAGGGACGATGCACCCGAACCTGGACGCCGACGCGTTGCTCGGGCCACTGCTCGACTCGCCGGTGTTCGATCATGTCACCTACCTGTTGTTGGGTGGTCACGAGGTCCCCTACCTTTTGGAGAAGCTCGTTGGATCTGCAAGGCTCCCGAGCCTGGAGCGCATGGTTTATTTTACCACCTACACGCACGAGCCGCGCTCGGCGCGGCTCGTGCAGGCGCTCTTCGAGCGCGTCTCCGAGCTTCGCGTCGACGCCTGTTATCCCAACCCGATCATCGATCTGGAGCACTGGAGCAGGTTCTGCGCTTCTCGCATCCCTGCATCGATTCGGACGCTCGATATCAGCGCCATGATGTTCACGCATGCTCAGGTCACGGAGCAATACATCCGCTCGAGCTCCATGCTGTTTGCACCGGATGACACGGTCCAGAACGCTCTCTCGCCGCTTTGCCAATCCACACTGCTAGAACACATCGAGCGCTTGCGCCTCGGGCCATTGATTTACGACGAGCGCATCACATCGATCTTTGCAGAGCAGCGGCCTGACATCGAGTTGATCGCTTGATTGTTTGGGACCGAGCTTCGTGGCGGTTTCTGTCGTCATCGGCGAACCTGCGACGGTGGCCCGCAAAAGAGAGCCGCGCAAAAATTGTGAGCGCTGGGTGAACAAGACACCCAGCGC
>JAYZVO010000181.1:0-28912 GCA_036155555.1 Myxococcota bacterium | reverse complement strand
ACGAGCGCGAGCACAGCCCCGGGATGCCCCCCCGCGTGATCGACCCCACCCCCCCCTTCAACGACGCCATCGTCGTCAGGGTTTAGGCCCTCCTCGAGGGCGTCACGCGTCGCGAAGCGATGGTCCTGAAGGGACGCGATGGGGACATCGGCAAGGCGGAGCTCCGCGTGGTCCAGATCAGCGAGGCGCGTGGCAACGACGTCGTGGTCACCGAGGGTCTCTCGGCGGGCGACAAGCTCATTGTCCTCGGACACAGAAACGTCGTCGATGGCACCCCGGTGCGTGTGGTCAAGGAGCGCCCTGCGATGACCGCAAATGACGCGACCCCTGCCCCCAAACCCAGCAAAGAAGCGGGTGAGGTCGAGGCGCAGGAGGAGGTTCAGTAATGAACGTCACGAAGTTTTCAGTCGAACACGCGACCGCGGTCTTCGTGCTCGTGTTCTGTTTGTTCATCGGCGGCCTGATCAGTTACGGGTCGCTCCCCAGGGAGGCTGCGCCCGATATCCCTATCCCGATCGTGATCGTCTCCACGCCATACTTCGGCGTCTCGCCGTCGGACATGGAGACGCTCGTCACGCAGCCAATGGAGACCGAGTTCAAGTCGCTGCGCGGCTTGAAGCAGATGACCTCGACCTCGGCAGAGAGCGTCTCGCTCGTCACGCTCGAGTTCGAGACGGACATCAACATCGAGGACGCGCTCCAGAAGGTCCGCGAGAAGGTCGACAAGGTCAAACCCGACCTCCCTCCCGACGCGGAGGAGCCCGAGGTCATCGAGATCAACCCCTCGGACTGGCCCGTGCTCATCACCAACGTCTCCGGTGATATGGACCCGGTGCGTCTGAAAGGGATCGGCGAATCGATCCAGGATGATCTGGAAAAAATCTCCGGCGTGCTGCGCGTGGATCTCGCCGGTGGCGTCGAGCGCGAGATTCAGGTCTTACTCGACCCGGACAAGCTGCGCCAATACAAGGTCTCTCCAAACCAGGTCATCGGCACCATCCAGTCCGAGAACATCAACCTCCCAGGCGGCTCGATCGAGGTCGGGTCGATGAAGTATCTGCTTCGCGTGCCAGGTGAGTTCGAGGATCTGGACACGATCCGCAACCTCGTGGTCAAGGCGCCAGAAGGCCAACAGGTGCGCATCCGCGATGTCGGCGAGGTGCTCGACACCTACAAGGAGCAGGAGACGTTTAGCCGCCTGACGACCTTTAACAAGAGCGATGATGGCAAGGTCACCTCGCGCACGATGCCCAACATTTCGATCTCGGTGGTCAAGCGCTCTGGCGAGAACATCATCGAGATCGCGGAAGCCTCCAAGGAGGTTATCAACGAGTACAAGGCCCGCATGGAGCCTGGCGTCGACGTGGTGATCCTCAACGACATGTCTGAGGACATCAAGGCGAGCGTCACGGACCTCGAGAACAACATCATCTCGGGGATGATCCTCGTGGTGGCGATCCTGTTCTTCTTCATGGGTGGCGCGCGCAACGCGTTGATGGTCTCGATCAGCGTGCCGCTCTCGATGCTCATCTCGTTCATCGTGCTCGATATGTTGGGCATCACGCTCAACATGGTCGTGCTCTTTAGCTTGATGCTCGCGCTCGGGATGCTCGTCGATAACGCGATCGTGATCGTCGAGAACATCTACCGCCACGCGAGCGAAGGAAAACCACTCCATCAAGCCGCGCTCGATGGGACAAACGAAGTGGGATGGGCGATCGTGGCGTCGACGGCGACGACCGTTGGCGCCTTCTTCCCGATGGTGTTCTGGCCCGGTGTGATGGGCAAGTTCATGGGATACTTGCCCAAGACGGTCATGATCACGCTCGTGGCGAGTCTGTTCGTCGCGCTCGTGATCAACCCCGCCGTGGCTGCCGTCTTCCTGCGCGTCAAGCGCGGCAAGGATGGTCAAATCCAGGCGAGCAGCGAGTACGATGTCCCCGATAACTTTGTCTACCGCGCCTACCACAAGGTGCTCGAGTGGTCGCTCGGGCACAGGGTGGTGGTCATCGCGCTCTCGATTACAGCCTTCATCGGGACCTTCGTCGTCTTCGCCAAGAGCAACGCTGGCGTCGAGTTCTTCCCAGGCTCGACCGCCGAGCAGTTCACCATCAAGATCGAGACCGCTGACGGCTCTCGCCTCGAGGCGACCAACGAGCTCGTCAAGCGCGTGGTCGATCCTCTCGATGGGAAGCTCGACCTCGAGTATGGCTTCACCGTACAGGAACGCACCGACCTCGAATCCAGGCTCACCACGGGCTCGAAGCTTGTCGAGGCGTGGATCGAGGATGTCGGCACCGGCGGCGGCAGCGGCATGGTCGCTGGCGGCAAGGCGCCACACTACGCCAAGATCTCGGTCGACTTGCTCGCAGCAGAGGATCAGAAGAGCGACCCGGATGTCTTTATGGAGGCATTGCGCGAGGTCTACGAGCGCGTGCCTGGCGCGACGATCATCATCGAAGTCCAGGAGATGGGGCCTCCATCCGGCAAGCCCGTCAGCATCGAGATCGTCGGCGAGGACCTCAAGGTCTCGGCGAAAATCTCGCGCGACATCAAGGAGCGCATCCGCACCATCCCTGGCATCATCGACCTCGATGATGACGTGGAGTTGACGCGCCCCGAGATCCTGGTGCGCGTGGATCGCGAGCGCGCGGCGCTGCTCAAGACCGACACGAGCGGCGTGGCGACGACCGTCAGGACCGCAGTCAACGGCAACAAGGCGACCGTCTTCCGCGAAGGGGACGAGGAGTACGACATCACCGTGAAGTTCCCCGAGGAGCGTCGCGCCGATGTCAACGGCCTCCAACTGCTCACCGTCTCCAACCGTGATGGCGAGCACATCCCCTTGACGGAGGTCGCCGATATCGTGGTCGAGGGCGGCTCCGGTTCGATCCGCCACAAGGATCAAGATCGCGTCGTCAGCGTCTCTGCGAATGCTGCCGCAGGCTACCTCCCCGCGGATTTGCTGCGCGCGGTGCAAACCGAGCTCAAGGATTACAAGGTCCCACCTGGTTACGACATTCGCTACACGGGCGAGAACAAGGACCAGGAAGAGGCCGCCGCGTTCCTCGGGCGAGCGTTGCTCATCGCGTTGTTTATCATCGCGTTGATTCTGGTGACGCAGTTCAACTCCATCGCGCAGCCGCTGATTATTCTCTCGAGTGTTTTGCTCAGTCTAATCGGGGTGTTGTGGGGCTTGATCATTGCTCGCGAGCCGTTCGGTATCATCATGACCGGCATCGGTATCATCAGCCTCGCTGGCGTCGTGGTGAACAACTCGATCGTGTTGATCGATTACGCCAACCAGCTAAGAAACCGCGGCATGTCCAGGCGTGATGCGGTGATGACGGCAGGTTTGGTGCGCTTCAGGCCGGTGTTGTTGACCGCCGCGACGACCATCCTCGGGCTCATCCCGCTGGTGATCGGCGTCAGCATCGACTTCATCAACCAGGGCATCGTCATCGGCGGTCGAAGCGTCGATATGTGGGGACCCATGGCGCGCGCGGTGTCTTCGGGCTTGCTCGTGGCGACCGTGCTCACGCTCGTGGTGGTGCCCGTGCTCTACTCCTTCTTCGATGATATCGCGCTCTTCATGATGAGGATCATCCCCGGCATGAGCCCACCAGAAGAGCAAGAGGCGACGCTCGTCCCCGACTGGCAAGAAGACTCCGCCAAGGAAGAGGACGGCGAGGAAGAGGAAGAAGAAGAGGAAGCAAAGACCGCAGAGAGCGCCACCGATGGTGCTGTCGGCACGGTCGTCGTGTTGGTGCTCTCGGCGCTGATCGCGGCCATCGGGATGGGCTTCCCCGGAAACGCATTCGCGCAACAACCTGCTGAAAATGGCGCCTCGTCCCCTGTGGTCGAGAAGCCAGCAGCTGGCGAGGAGGATGAAAAATTCTCCACGCCAAAGGATGTGGTCGAGGGGGATGGTTTCTCGCGAGAGGAGCAGGACAAGCTCGACGTGCGAATCGACTCGGCGCGCACGCTCGATTTGAAGCAAGCGCGCGAGCTCGTGCGTGAGAACAGCTTCGATGTCAGGATCGCGATGACCAACATCCAGGTCGCCGATGCCACCATCGCCAAGGCGTACACGACGCTCTTCCCCACGTTCGTCGCGAGGTTCCAGAGCAACCTGTACGACAGCGCGATCGAGGCGGACTTTGCCTCGGGCTTCGAGGACTTTGGCGTCGAGAGCGAGCCGATTATCATCCGCCCGCAGTTCGACTACAACTTCACCCTCAACGCCTCGATGCGGCTCAACGCGCAAGCGTGGCCGCTGCTCCAGCAGGCTTACATGAACAAGGAGCTCAGCCAGCAGCAGATCGCGGTGATTCGCGATGAGCTCGAGTTCGCCGTGGTGCAGACCTATTACAACACGTTGCTCACGCGCCGTGTGCTCGACATCGCCGCAGAGCGCGTCGCCAGCGATCGTCGTCAACTCCGCGCCACGGAGAAGCGCCGCGCCGCAGGCGTCGCCAAGCCCTACGAGCTGACGCGCGCCAAGCTGCGCGTCACGCAATCCGAGCAGGAGTTCACGCGCGCCATGCTCAGTTTCGAGCAGCTTCGCTCGGCGCTCGCGTTCCTGCTCCAGACCGAGCCTGACTTCGACGTCGTGGATGTCGCGGACCTTTCGCTCGAGCGCGACCTCCCGCAGCTCAAGAAAGAGGCGCTTTCGCAGCGCCCGAGCGTGCGCATTCAATCCAAGGTCGTCGAGCTCAACGAGAAGGGTTTCCAGGAGATCTACTGGAAGTACCTTCCGACCATGGAGGTCTCGGCGATGGCGCTTCGTCCCAAGGGATCGGCGTTCTCGCCAGGGCGTTGGCAGTATTCGCTGGGGCTCACGGCGCAGTGGGTGTTGTGGGATGGCGGTCTGCGCGAGGCAGAGCTCGACGAGCGTCACGCCAAGGTCGTCGCCGCCAAGCTCGAGCGCGAGAAGACCAAGGCGCAGGTGCACAACGAGCTCGAGCAAGCGTGGACCGAGTATCTCTCGACGCGCACGCAGCTCGCCAGCAGCCGCACTCAGGTCGAGCTCGCTCAGGATGGGCTCGATGAGGCCGAGCGCGCCTACAGGCTCGGCGCCGCGCAGCAGCTCGATGTGATCTTTGCCCAGGATCAACTCCGCGTCACGCAGCTCGCTGTGACACAGGATGAGCTGCGCGTTCAGCTCGCGATCCGCAAGCTGCTCTACCTCGCCGGGTTGGACTGAGAGATCGCGGCGAGCATCACTGCACTCGTCATCTGCTCGCCGCGAACAAAAGGCGCCATATGTATGGCGCCTTTTGTTTTTCTTGGCACAACATCGGCGCGAGCGATGCACGCACTACTGTTCCGTAGGTTGTTGTTGTGGCGAGATTTCTTCACGCTTGGCACAGTGATAAGCCTGTCTTCTCGAGTATTGTTTCCCCTGACGAGGCGCTGTGTAGCGCTTCGCCTCTCTCGGCGAGCAATCATGAGATAACCACAGGACAGGGAACCTCTGGCGTGCGTGGAGCATGGGTGAGATTGGTTTCATGAGCGCGCAAGTGCGCGTGGTAGGGATGTGTATCGTCGCGTTCCTCGTGAGCAGCACGTTCGCGGTGTGGCTCATTTATAGGACCGATCGCGAACGTCACGAGGATCTGCTCAGGCGTACGCTCTCGTGGTATCCCGTCACGTTGTTTTGTCTCGGTGGCATGCTCGTGGGGCGCGTCGCGCTCACCCTCGGCTTTGTCTGGGTGAGCGCGCAGGTCTTTCGAGAGCTGGCCCGTTCGGACAGCAGGTTGTCTTCAGCTTGGGCATTCCCGCTCGCGCTCTCGATCGCCATCGCTCAATATGGCGCGATGCTTCTGGGCGCGTGGGAGATCGCGCTGGCGATGGTTCCCTGCCTCCTCGTATCGGGAGTGTGCCTCTCGACGCTGGTGAGCGCTCCAGAGACGAGGCAGCGCTTGCGCGCGTTCGGTTGGACTACTGCGATGAGCGTCTGGGTCGTGGGGTGCTTGCCCGCGCTCTCCTGGGTTCCCATCGATCAGGGCGAGCACGGTTGGGGCGGTGCGTTCCTCTTCCTGTTGATCATCACCCAGATCAACGACGTCTTCCAATACATCTGGGGGCGTCTCCTCGGGCGCCGCAAGCTGGCGCCAAAGATCAGCCCCAAGAAGACCTGGGAGGGCGTGATCGGAGGGGTCACCACGATGGGAATCATCGGCGCGCTGCTCGGCGAGTACATCAGCTCCTTCGGTTTGCTCGCCGGGGGTGTGATCGCGGTCATCCTCTGTCTTGGAGGTGTGATCGGAGATCTCACATTCTCGGTGCTCAAGCGTGCCCGAGGTCTTAAAGACTTTGGCGATCTGCTCCCCGGCTTTGGCGGGGTGCTCGATCGCATTGACAGCCTGGCGTTCAACGCGCCTGGTTATTTGCTCTTGTTGTTCGTGTGCGATGTAGCGCGCGCCCTCTTGTTCGTGTGAACGGTATGGATAGAGAACGTTCGTTTTTGAGTGATGAGCGCGCGCGAGCGCTCATGCTCATGACCCGCGATTACGCAGCGCCGGATGCGCTCAGGGCAACCTGGCAGATCCTCTCCACGCTCGTGATCTTTGCCTGCGTGCTTTGCCTCGCGGGTTGGCTCGGCCCGAGCCCCTGGTTGCTTCTGTTGACCCTTCCTGTGGCGGGCCTGTTTGTCAGAGTATTTGTCTTTCAACACGACCTCGGACACCGCAGCGCCTACAAGTCTCGCGGCGCCAATGACATCGTTGGCCTGGCGCTCTCTGCGATCACGAGCGTGCCCTTCGAGGCGTGGCGGACCGAGCATAACTGGCACCACAACCACCAGGGACGCCTCGCCAAGCGAGGCGTGGACCAGATGAACTCTCCCATGACGCTCGAGGAGATCCCCGAGCGACCCGAGGAAGCGCGCTATCGCATCGCCAAGGTCACCCCGCTTAACGTCTTCCTCATCGGTGCACATAGCCTGCTGATCGAGCGCCGCGTTCCGAAGGGATTCTTCCCCTTTCGCGAGACCTTCACCGACAAGGTGCGCAACCGCGCCTCCATGCTAAGGGGGATTTTTCTGACCTTGCCCGCGCACGTCGCGCTACATTTGCTCGTGGCCTGGGCGCTCGGATGGTGGGTGAGCTTGCTGGTGATGCTCCCCTCGCTCGCCATCGGTTGCGGGATCGGCGGGCTCCTGTTCTGGGTCCAGCACAACTTCGAGGAGACCTACCACGAAGAGGACGAGCGCTGGAACAAGGCGAACGTGGCTGTTCATGGCTCGAGTTATCTAAAGCTCGGGCCGATCTTGCAGTGGTTCACCGCCTCCATCGGCCTTCACCACGTGCACCACCTCAACCCCAGAATCCCCAACCACGCGCTCGAAAAAGCGCGGCGAGGGATACCCGAGCTCGAGGCTGTCTCGCCGCTAGGGAGAGAGGATCTCGAGCGCAGCTTCACGCACCTTTTCTGGGATCGTGACGCGATGCGCATGCGTTCCCCCGAGGAGCTTGATGGCGCGCTCGACTGAGAGGGCGCGCTGGCATCGCTTCCTCTGGTTGTGGGCCGCCGAGATGCTCTCGATCACAGGCACGGGATTGACCGCCTTCGCGCTCGGCGCCTGGGTGTATGCGCGCACCCAAAGCGCGACTGATTTTGCCATGCTCTCTGTCGCGGCGATCTTGCCAGGGGTGTTACTCCTTCCTGTTGGCGGGGTGCTCGCGGACCTCCTCCCCAGAAAACGCGTGATGGTATGGTGCAACGCCATCGCTGGCGCGTGCGCCATCACGCTCGGGGTGCTGCTCTACCTCGATAACCTCGCTCTGGGCGTGCTCTACGCGCTGCTCGCTCTCGGCGCGTTCTGCCGCGCGCTCCAGTGGGTGACCTTCACCGCGACCATGACGCAGATGGTCCCTGCCTCGCAGATGGGGCGAACCAGCGCCATGATCTATGTCGGTGAGGCGGGGCAGCAGCTCGTCGCGCCTGCGCTCGCTGCGCTGGCGCTCCCATGGATTGGCCATGTTGGCGTGATTGGGATGGACACCTCGACCTTTCTGTTCGCGCTGTTGGTGCTCGCCGCGTTGCCCATCCCTGATGCGCCCGAGTCCTCGGCAGATGATTCTCGTTTGCGCGTGATCCTCTCGGGGTGGCGGTTTATTCGCGAGCGCCCAGGCTTGCTCTTTCTCCAGGTGTTCTTCGCGCTGAGTCAGTTCTTTGGCGGCTTTCTCCCGATCCTGACGCTCCCTGCCTTGATGGAGTTGACGCGCTCGGAACAAACCACGGGCGTCACCATGGGGATCGCTGGCGCGGGGTTGTTGGTCGGTATGGGCGTTCTGGTCGCGCGACCTGTGAGGAGGCGTCGCGTGCACGCGACGCTGTTGTTCGACCTCCTGGCGAGCATCGCGCTGGTGACGCTCGCTGTAGGCGCCGCGCGCTTTGGCGCGCCCTGGGTCGCTTGCTTCGGATTTGTCTTCCTGTTCTTCCACGCCATGGAGAGCGGCGTCTCGCAAGACCTTTGGCAACGCAAGGTCCCTGGCGAACTCCAGGGACGCGTGTTCGCCATCCGTCGCACCATCTCGTGGTTGCTCGTTCCTGTGTGCTACGCGCTCGCTGGGCCGATCGTCGACGACTGGTTCACTCCAATGATGCGGCGAGGCGGAGCATGGCACGACGCGCTCTCGCCGCACTTTGGCGACGCCAAACTGGGCGCGATCCTGGTGTTGATGGCCGCGAGTGGTTTGCTGCGAGGGGGAGTGCTCGTGCCATTGGCGACGAGGATCGATGCGTTGATGAGGATCGAAGAACAACTGCCCGACCACATCGATGGCGCCGAGGCGCGTTGAACCAGACGCGCGACCTCTCCCTTGCCAACAGCAAAAACAACCCACACCACTCTCACACACGCCTCGCCAAAACATGCGCGCGCAGGTTAACGCGCATCAGTTCACTGCGTGAACACAGAAGGAGCGCGGCGCTTGTTAGCCGCTGGAGCGGATTTCGTATTGTTCGACGCTCGCTGACAAAATCGATGCGCTCAGATCCTCGCTCGGTCCATCCTGCCTGAAGGTCTCGAGCGCTTCGCTCGTCTCCCACAACTCGAAGATGTTGACTCTGTCGGGGTCGACAACATCCGGGCTGACCGCGAAGTCCTTGCACCCGGAGGTTGTCCTCGCGAGCTCGACCGCAGGCAATGATTGTTGGAGGAACGACTCTCTGCTTCCAGGCTTTAGCCTCAGGTGACCTGCCACGACGATCATGTTCTCTCCCTGGTGGCGCCCTCGAGGGCGCCCTGGATGTTAACCTGCGAGCCCTTGATTTTGTGCGGCGATCGTCGAAGTCAACGAAGCCTCGACTGACGCCATTGGCGAGCGGCGAGTGCGAGCCTGGTTCAACGGCCCTCGCCGCAGAGTTGTAGAGGTGTCGGAGGGGTGATTTTGGTCGAGGTTCAATCGATCGCGCGCACGAGGATGCTGCCATCGACCCTCGACACGTAGGCCCGATCCCCGGTCGGAGATGTCGAGAACGCACCCCTCGAGGGAATCCCATCGAGCGGTTCGGGCAAGAGGATGACCTGTTGTTTGACGAGCTCTTCATCGCACAGAAACGCAGCGCGCTCGTAGACAAAGGCCATCCCGTCCTTGCCCCACGTTGTATACTCGGTGAGGATGCCGTGTGGAGGTGCTCCTCCTTTTGGCGCGCCTTTTACAGCGGCAAAGTTGTTGCCGTCTGTATACCGAGTGTACCCATTGCTCATCAGGCTAACCCACAGCGTGTCGCGGTTGATGATCGCTCCACCGCCGAGCGCGAGGCTCCTGGGAGGATCGGTCGCCAACCACGCGACCTCTTCGGAGTAGGCGCCGCTGCTGTAGCCAAGCCACCGCCCCGTGGAAGGGAAGATGTCCGCTTGCTCGGACTTGTTCAGTGAGCGCGCGGGCACCTTCACCTCGAAAGTCTCGGCGGAATCAGCGCCAATGCGTTCGAAAGAGTCTTCGGATGCGAGCGTCAACACCCCGCGATCATCGACGACCATCGCGTAGTAATCGCTCGAGGGTTGCACCTCGCGGCTTGCCCCTTTCTCGAGGTCAAGGACATGCAACCTCCCCGCGCATACGATCGCGAGGTGTGTTCCATCTGGTGATGTTGCTGTCTCGCTACCCCAGACAAGCGGGCAGGGGAGGTCGATGGATGCTCGCGCCTTGTTCGGCGTGGCAAAGTGCTCGCATGTTTGGCCGACGCAGCGCCACACACCGACGTTGCTCGCGATCGCGAGGCTCTTGATCATCCTGTCTTGTAGGCGCTCTCCATCACGCAGCTTCACGAGCGGCGCCGCGAACTCGGTCCACTCCGCGGTGGGCTCGAACGCCTCGCGCGTTGGAGGTGCGGTGTTCGCCGTCACTTCGTGGGTGGATGAAGAGGTCTGGGATGCGCTGGGGATATCCTCGATATCACTCGAGGCCGTCTTGCAGGACGTCGCGCTGACGAGGAGGCAAAGCAGCAGTGAGCACGTTGGCGAAGGTCTCATTTCTTCCACTTTCCATGGATGGCGTCATCTCCGATGGCGAACAACTCGACATCGAAAACAAGCATGCCGCTCGGTCCTGCTGTTGTGGGAGTTTCGCCGTAAGCGAGCGTCGCCGGAATCCAGAAGCGTCGTTTTTCACCGACGACCATCAACTGCAACCCGCGACGCCACCCCTCGATCACCGCCTCCAATGGGAAGGTCGCGGGGATTCCGCGAATCACCGAGGAGTCAAACATCTCCCCATCCGTGGTCCAGCCGGTGTAGTGCACGGTCACGATATCGTCGTGTTCCGGGTGATCTTCGCCATCGCCCTCGATGAGCACGCGGGTGAAGACGCCGCGATGTTCGGTGGCGTTCTCTGGAGGTTTGGCGACGTCAGAAGGAGGGAGGATCTTCTCCAGGCGCTTCTTTAGCCACCGCGTGTAGACGTAGAATAGCGCGCCGAGTGCGGCGATCATCGCCACGATGCGCAACGCGACTTCGAGTGATTCGTTCATGACATCAACATCACGAGCGCGAAGGCCGCCGCGCCCGCGGCGACCGGAATTCCGAGGTTGTCATCGACCCGCTTGGAGACAAGCTCGGTGACGCCACCTGCCGTCGCCGAGAGCAACGAGAGCAGAACCATCTGTCCCACCGACCACTGGCCCGCGTGCAAGGTCGACAAAATCCCCATCCCCGCGAGCGTCCCCACGAGGATAAAGGTCAACGTCCCTTCGACCGAGCGGCCGTTCTCGAAGCGAATGCGACCCCAACGCTTGCCGACGATGGCCGCGGCAGGATCTGCCAACCCGAGGATCGCCAGCGCCACGGCACAAACCGCAGGGTTGTAGGTCAGCGACAGCAGCAAGAGCGCGGTCACATACCAGGTCGAAGAGTTGACGTGGTGCGCCTCGTGTGGGTGCGCCACGTGCTTGAACGCCTTCATCAAAAAGGCGTTGGCGCGCTTGCTGACGCGGCGGCTGATCTCCATCGACCAGCCCCAGAGCGCGAAGCTCGCGGCCACCGCGATCACGATCCAGAAGTCGAGCCCGGTGATCGCAGGCAGCAGCTCGACGACCGCGATCGAGATCGCGGCGGCGAGGATATGGAAGAAGTTTCGCGTGTAGTTCGAGGGGCGCAGGCTCGGGACGCTGAGGTCGTTTGCCTTGAGGCTCGTGGCCAGCGCTTCGTATGCGGGCTCGGCGCTCTCTCGAAACGCCATCCACGCCTCGCGCAGCTCGTCGAGCGTCTCCGACTCGAAGGTCGGGCGGTACTCCCCGATCAGCGCGCCGAGTTCGTCATAGCGCGCGCGCATTGACTCGAGCTTTTGATCGGCGTTCTTGGCGTAGGCGTCGAGCAGGTTCTCGACGCGAGTTTGGATGTCTTGCAAGCGCAAGCGCATCTCGTCGATTTTCTCGTCCTTCCAGCGCGCGGGCTCCAGATCATTGAGGAGCGCGTGGAGGTCGAGCGCGATTTGGCGACTCTCGAAGGTCAGCGTCGAAGTTGTCATATCGAAGTGGCCGAGAACGGGAGTGGTCGAGGACAGGGGCTGCTCTTCCCTTCTTTGCATGCCGGGAGAGTTGGCGCAAGTCCAAGTTAATGCTTGTTTATCAGGGTTTTGTGCGCGAAACGCCGGGCTCGAGAGCGTCGGCGCTCTGTTTCCTGTTTTGGCGTCGAGTCGGATGCACAGCGCCAGTCGCGCTCACAGTGATACCACCGACGGTGGCAAGTGAAAAAGGGGATGCGCCATTTTGCTGGCAAGTCGTGCGGTCAGCACACCCTCACAGCAAAATGGCGCATCCCCTTTTTCACGCGGCGAGACGACCCATCATGGGTGTGCTCCTCGCCGCATCGAGGACCTCTTGCAAGGTCAGCGGCGACCGCCTGCGCGGCGCCTGCTCGAGGATTGGCGCGGCGCGCGAACCTCGGGGTTGCCATCATCCTCACCTGCGATGAGGAAGGTCTTGAGCAGCGCGTATTTAAAGGCGCCGGTGTACGCCTTGTAGTAGGACTTGTCGCCCGCATCGACCCCTTGACCGACCCAGGTCGTGGTCATCTGATCGCCGGAGTCACCGTCGATAAACGTCACGTCGAGCGTGACGGTGGCCATGTATTGTGCGCGCCCGCGCGCGTCCTGGACCTGCGAGACGACGTGTTCGCGGATGCTCGGGAAGATCGCCACGCCTTGCGCTGCGAGCTTGCCGCGGAGCTGATCCACCAGGTCGCTCTCCATGATGTAATCATACCCATGGAAATCATTGCGCCCGTTCTTTGGCACGGTCGAGACCTCGGCCATGACGCGCGCCATCTTGAGCGCGAGCGGCTTTGCCGCGTGCGAGAACTGCCTGGGCTGACGCGCTTGCTCGATGTTGTCGTTCGCGGGCGGCTCCGCAGCCTCTGCCTCGGCGGTGACCTCTGCTGCGTCTTTCTTTGTCTCTTCTGTGGTATCGCTCACGGCTTCCTCTTTGCTTTCTGGGGTCTCGTTTTCTTCGACCACATCCTCGTTGACGGTCGCGTCGTGCTCGACCACATCTTCATTCTTCTTGCTATTGCGAGTGCTTTTCTTGCGTGTCATGCCGTTTCCTCTCTTTTCTGTTGGTCCTCGCCACCCATGGGCAACCACAGGTAGTTGGGCGCGTCGTGTCCGCACCGCGTGCAGATCCGGTGATCGTGGACGGCGTCGTCCGGGTGGGCGTGCTCGAGGTGACCACAGCGTCCACAGATGAGCTCGACCACGAAGCCTCGCCCCGCGCACGCGTAACAGGGCACCTCGTGTTCGTGTGAGTGCTCCCCGCCCATCCACACCTCTTCGAGCTGGAATCCATCGCCGTCGCAGAGCGGGCAGTCGTGCAAGTCCGCGACATCGCCGAGTGCTTGAGTGGGTTGTCTGAGCATGGTGGACCTCCTGTGGCTGAATCGTTCACCAGGCATCGGTCCCTGTACTGGTTTGCCTGATGTTGTGTTCAGTATACTCGAAGCGTGACCGCTCAACGAGTTCACCTGTGAGTTTAACCACTCCTCATACGATCGATGACTGTCGATTGTTTCGTATTACGATCAAAAATGATTGGCCAGATCGTCAAACGATCAAATTATACGCGCGCACGCGTGAGACAAGAAAGAGCTGAGGCGAGGAGGACCCTGGGTAGGGTCCTCCTCGCCTCAGGAGGATGGAGGGGAGGTGGTGATCAGAAGCGGCGGATCGTCCCGAGGATTACCTGCTGGTTCTCACCAGCAGCCGAGCTCACATGCGACTGACCTGCCTCGAGCGCGCCGCGACGCCACTCTCCGACCTGGTCGAGCGTGTTCGCGTCGAAACCGCTCACGAGCAACACGCCCTCCATGTCCGCAGGAACCGGGGTCCCCTGGTAAGCCGCGAGGTTCCAGAGGACGACGTCCACCGGACCGATCTCCTCGCGGTAGAGCTTGAGCGCGAGCTCGAGCGGAGGCGCGTTGCGATCCATCCCGAGCGAGCGTGCTCGCTCGAGCAAGCGCTCGGGCAACTTGTCCTTGTCACCTGCGACGCCACCAGCCGGGTGGAATTGCATATCCGAGAAGAACCACAAGCAATCCGGGGGAGTGATGTGATCGTTCTTCTTGAGGTGCTGGATCAACTCGAGCACCGCGCCAAAGACCTGCGTTCCGCCCATTCCCTTGCGGATGCGCCCATCGAAGCTGAACTCGAGCGCGCCCTGGTTCTTTTGGCGCTCTGCGATCGCGAGGTAGTTGCTCGGGCCCCAGTTTCCGAACCAGCTCGAGTCCGAGAACGACGCGCCCAGGCCGCTCGTCTCGCTCATCAACCCCGTCAAGCAGAACGCCACATCCATGCACGTCACCGTGCTGAACGCGCCGCCAACCTTGACGCACATCGAACCCGAAGCGTCCCCGATCCCGAGGTGTCGCCCCTCGGGCAACTTCGCCACGGTCTTCTTGAAGACCTCCTCGAACAGGCCAAGCTCGGTCGGCACCGCCTGCGCGCCTGCGTAGACCTGGTGCGGCCAGATCTTGGCGAAGTCGCGCTGGCGGATCTCTTTGACGAGGCGCTCGCGAGCCACATCTGCCTCGGTCATGTTGCGCACGTTGCGCAGGAAGGCCATGTCGGGCAGCAACCCATCGACGTTCAACATGGCATCCCAGATCGCGTGGTTGTGCTCCTTGTGTGCGCCAGTCTTCTCGGGATCACTGATCCCGAAGTGCCCCAACACCTGCTCCCAGGTCACGCGAGCCTCGGCCACCGCCGAACCGAAGCGAGGATCGCTCGCCCACGACTTCTCGTTCGAGAAGAGCGCACGTCGCGCCGAGGTCATCGGCAGCGCACCCACGAGATCACGGCGTCGACGGCTCGACGCGTGCAGGTAAGCGCCGACATCGAGCGCGAGGCGAGCCTCGTCGCCAAGCTCCTCGAGCTCGCCGCGAACCATCGCGATCACATCGCACAAACGCACGTCCTCCTTCTGCGCCGCGTACTTCATCAACTGGTACTCGTCGAACTGCGCGAGCGCGCGAGCCACGCCGCGACGCGCCGCCGCCGAGGGGCGCCCCAGTTCGAGGTTGAAGTAGTGATTGTAGAAGGCGACGACATCATCCGCGCGCCAGCGCAAGCAACGCATCACGTACTCCTCGGTGTGCTCGGTCTCATCGACCAGCGCATCGAGCAACGCGGGCACGAGCGATCCCTGGATGCGGTTTCCCTTACCCTCGATCGGATCGCGCATCCACGCGCCGTACTGCCACACGAACTTGGGGTCCGCCTTGTATGCCTCGATCAACGCATCCGCGAAGCGACGAATCTGCTGCGGCTCGGTTTCGTAGAAACCATCCACAAACAGCGCTGAGCCGTAGGTGAAGGCGAGGTGCGCCAGAGGCTGATCATCGCTCCAGTCGTACGCCTGAGCGCCCTGGTAGGTGACGACCATCTTCTTCTTCAAGTTCTGAATCGAAAGCTTTCGCATAAAACATCTCCTTGGATGACCTCGCAGGCTGGTCGCGAGGTCTTGTTTGGTAATCGTGCGGCGAGAGACGAACCGTGAAGTCCCTTCTCGCCGCACGCCAAGGAGCATTGCAGCGGCTGTGCCAAAACCCGAAACCCGCATTCCACCGTGTTTTAAGGCACGTTGGGGCGCGGGTTGTATGCTCTGGGATAATGTTTTTATAGGTTTTTATAAGCAGGGTTTCTGCTTACTTTTCGATCTCGAACGCGCCGAGCTCGAGCCCGAGGTGGCTCGCGAACGCCTGCGCGTCCGCTTCCAGAGCATCACGAGCGTCATCGCTCCAGCCGCCGAGCGGGGTCAGCGTGATGTCGACCTCCTTGCTGCGCTTGTTGTGCGACCAGGTGCCAACGATCTGACCACGGTCGATCGCCGTGGCGACGACCACGGCGGCCTTCTTCCAGATCTGCTTCTCCTCGGCAGCATCCGGCAGAATCCAGCGCTTGTTCTTGTGCGTCATCAACATCGTGTCGTAGGCGGGGAGCAAGCGCGCAGGCCATTCTCCCGGCGTCACCTGGAGCTCATCGCGGTCCTCTTTCAACGCGAGCAGCTTCTTGTGCTCCCCTTGCGTGCACTCGAACACGTCCTCTTCCATCCCCTTCATCCACTCGCGCGTGTCCGAGACGCGCGCCCCCATATAGTGCGCTACATCCTGGACGCTCGATGGGCCAAAGATCCCCAGGTAACGCCTGATCACATCTTGATTGGCCTCTTTCTCAGACGTTTCTTTCCACTCGACGTGTGGCCACCAGAGCTCGCGGTGTGCGTAGCCCTGCTCACGCCCCTGCGCGTCTGCGTGCGCGATGACGCCTCTTTTGGAGAGCGACCAGATGACGCGTGAGGCGGCAAAGCGTTCTGGAGTCTTGCCCGCGCCAGGATGATCGCGAAGCTCCTCGATGTAATCTTCTGGCATCAATGGCGTCAGGTCCGATCGCGTCATCGGCTTGTCCGATGCGGCGAAGACCTCGCTTATCTCCTCGAGCAAGGCCTCCGAGGGCATCCCATTACTCCTCCCGGAGGTCGCCCACTGCCGGCGCGCATGTACCACCATCGGCCAGTCCTCCGCGTCATACAGGTGGAGCGTGCCACGCTGTCCCCAGGTTCGGAGCATGGTGTGGGCGTCGAAGATCTCGCGCTCGATATCCGCAGCGCTCGGGCGCCCTGCCGTGCGCAATGAGATCGCGTGCAGGGCACAGGTGTGCACCTGCGCTTGCGCGCCGAGCAGTTCTTTGGCGCAGGTTGCAGGGTCTTTGGCGCCATCGCCCACCAAATGTGAGCGGCGCGCGCGGAAGTAGCGGACTTGTTCGGCGGTGAGGTCGAGCGCTGCTTTCTTTGACATGGGGCTCTCTTGCAAGTGATGGCTGAGTTCGCTGCGGCGAGGACGCGGCAGTGAGGTTGGCACTCGCCGGCAAATCGATCCAGTCCCGCGAGGATCGAATTAGGCATGAAAAAGAAAACCCGAGGATCGGCGCTGGTTTTATCAGCGTCGATCCTCGGGTCTTTGGGGGCGATGCGCTCCGTTGCAGGACACATCGGTGGGGCAGCGAGAGGGAGACGCCGCACACCATGTGGCGTCTTCCTCTCGCTGAGGTTTTTGGGTTGGTTTGATCGACCAACACATCCCGTGTTTTGAAATGGAGACAGCGAGGAGTCGAACCTGCACCCGAGGGTTTAAACGAAGTAAGACATCCAGACTGGTTGGATCTCTGGCGCCTCTCGGCGCTCCCTCTGTTCTACCGTTAAACTATGTCTCCGTGCAGCGCTTCGAGCGTGCTCGAAGCGCTGGCGTGGTGTTGGCTTCACGCCAGCGTCACGCCAATGGAAATGGCAAGGATTCGAACCTGCGACCGGAGGATTAAGACGAAGTAAGACATCCAGGCTGGTTGGATCTCTGGCACCTTGCGGTGCTTCCTCTGCTCTACCATCTGAGCTACATTTCCATGTGAGCGCTCTTTACGAGCGCTCGATTCGCTGCCGTTTTCAGGCGACAGCGAAAGCGTCCAGTGGGGATCGAACCCACAACCTTCGGATTAAGAATCCAACGCTCTGCCTAATTGAGCTATGGACGCGAGCCCTCGCGGTTGTCTCTCCGCGAGGTGCGAATCGGGGCGGTGGGATTCGAACCCACGACTTCCGGCTTCCGATACCGGCGCGCTAACCAGGCTGCGCTACACCCCGTAGAAATTTCGATATGCCCCCTTCGTCCCTTCCCCTGTGGCTGCCTACCAACTGTTTGGAAGGGGGCATATCGAGGGTGAAGAGCTCTTGTCGAGCTCTCCTGACCCTTAGCTGGAGCGGTGGGGTTCGAACCCACGACCCGGAGCTTAACAGACTCCCGCTCTACCCACTGAGCTACACTCCAATGCGACAAATCGTGCGGCGAGAGGACCGGTGCGAGCGCTCACGCTCGCCGCACGACTTGTTCAAGAGGATGGCGGGACTCGAACCCGCGACTTCCGGCGTGGAAAGCGAAGTAAGACATCCAGGCTGGTTGGATCTCGGTACGGCACTCTACCATCTGAGCTACATCCTCATCTGTTTCGCGCCGAGTCAGGCTGGTGCCGTTTGGCTCGTTGCGAACACCCATTCTCTAGAGCACGCCGCGTGCCAACTCTGAATTTCGAGGTCGTTTCGCCACCCATCGAAATGCCTCATCTCCTTTGTTCAAGCGTTCGAGCGCAGCATGCCAGAGATAAAAAGGGCGCCTCGCGAGGCGCCCTTTGAAGTGGGGTTTCTTATTCTTTTGTATACGTGTTTATCTGAAGTTATCGGCCGTTGTCTCTTGGTCGGGCCTCATCCGAGAAGTTGGCACGAGGTCACTTCTTTTTCACCAGCGGTGGGTCCATGTGTGCGGGGGCATCGTATCCCATCAGATAAAGCGCGGTCGCTGCGACGTTGCTCAGGCGCCTGATGTCATGCTCGACGACCTCGAGCTCGACCCCCTCGAGCCCTGGTGTGTAAATCCACAACGGCACGGGGTTAAGCGTATGCGCCGTGTGGGGGATCGGTCTCCCCTGCCCATCGCGCATCACGTTGCCCTTCTTGTCTGTCTGGAACATCTGGTCGGCGTTGCCATGATCTGCGGTCACGATCGCTGCGCCACCGAGCTCCTTGATTGCGGCGAGGAGGCGCTTGAGGCTCAGGTCGCTCGCCTCGACAGAGATGATCGCCGCTTCGAGGTTCCCGGTGTGTCCCACCATATCCCCGTTGGGGTAGTTGATGCGCGCGAACTTGATCCCGGTGTCTTCGCGCAGCGCGTTGATCGTCGCGTCCGTGATCTCTGCTGCTTTCATCCAGGGGCGGCGATCAAAGACCACGCGATCGGAGGGGATCTCGATGTATTGCTCGAGATCGGCGTTGAAGGGATCGGTGCGGTTGCCATTCCAGAAATAGGTCACGTGGCCATACTTCTGGGTTTCGCTCACGGCGAGTTGTTTCAGGCCCGCGTTGGCGAGGAGCTCTCCCATCGTGCCTGTGATCGACGCTGGACCGACGAGGTAATTCGCAGGCATCCCGAGATCGCCGTCGTATTGCATCATCCCGACAAACAATACATCCGGGCGCGCGCCGCGATCGAAGTGCGGGAACTCATCCTGTTCGAAGGCGCGCGACAACTCGATGGCGCGATCACCTCGGAAGTTAAAGAGGAGAACCACATCGCCATCCTCGATCCTGCCGATGGGGTCGCCATCCTCTGTGACCACGAAGGGGGGGATGTACTGGTCATTGAGATCTGGATCTTTGGCGCGCGCTTGCTCGATCGCGGCGAGCGCGCTCGTCGTCGCTGGCCCCTCGCCGCGCACATGCGCGTTCCAACCGCGCTCGACCATGTCCCATTCGGCCTCGTAGCGATCCATGGTCACGAGCATACGACCGCCGCCACTGGCGATGCGATAATCTGCGCCGAGCTCCTCGAAGACATCCTCGATGCGTTTCACATAAAGGTGCGCGCTCTGCCCCGAGACATCGCGTCCATCCAGGAGCACGTGCAAGCGCAGGCGCTCGATGCCGCGCTCGTGCGCGTGTCTTGCGATCGCTTCGACGTGGTCGATGTGCGAGTGCACGTTGCCATCTGAGAGCAGGCCGATGAGGTGGAAGGTGCCGTCGGTCTCTTCGAGCTGGGCGATCATGCGTTGCCAGGTTTGGCTCGCTTCATCTTCGGTATCGAAGAGCGCCCCCGAGCGGATCGCGATATCCACGCGCTTTGCGCCCTGGTCAAAGATCTGTCCTGCGCCGAGCGCGTTGTGGCCGACCTCGGAGTTGCCCATGTCGGAGTCGGTGGGCATCCCCACGTGCGTTCCGTGCGCGAAGAGCGTGGTGTTCGGGGTGTTTTCTCCAAGCCAGTCCATCGTCGGGGTGCGAGCCTGAAAGACCGCGTCCCCTTCATCCTGGCGACCAAGGCCAACGCCATCCAGAACCACCACGATCACAGGGCCGTCGATGTGGAAGTCTTCGTGTTTCGTGAGCGTATTCTCGGACATCCTTTCTCCTTCTCTTGCGAAGCCATTGCCATGTAGACGCGGCCAACATGCCATGTTTTCGCGCGCGGTTCGAGATCGCAAACGCTCGGATTTTGGGTCGACGTGTTCGTTGGCAATGCGTAAGAGAGGAGACCGAACCGAACCTCCAGGCGTCAGAGGAGCCATCGTGAAAGAGAAGCATATCCGCATTCGCATCGAGCAGTGTCTCGCGCTCGCCAAGGCATCCAACTGTCCGCGCCGCAAGTTTGGCGCGTTGCTGCTCGACCCGGATCGCAACGTCATCCTTATGGATGGTTACAACGGTGGTCCTCGCGGCGGAGGCGAACTCTGCGGTGGCGACGCTTGCCTGCGCGACCAGCAGGGCGTTGTCTCCGGGACGAGGATGGAGATCGGCTGTCACCACGCCGAGATGAACGTGATCTGCAACTGCGCTGCGTCCGGTGTCCCCACAAAAGGTGCCATGCTCGTGGTCACGGGCGAGCCTTGTATGATGTGCGCCAAGTTGATTCACCACGCTGGGATCGCGCACGTGATCGTGGTCGGTGGGGGCTACGCTGGCGAAAATGGCGTCGGCTACCTGCGCGATCATGGCGTCGAAGTGTCCGCGGTCGAAGGCCCTCAAGATCCCAGGCTTGTCGAGATATCCTGAGCGCCGATCACGGCAGCGGCACCATTCCTCAGTCGATGAGGGCAAGGGGAAAGCGGCGAGAAGGGGTGTGAGGAACCTCCTCCTCGCCGCTTTCTCTTTGCCTCTTTTGCAGGACGCTGGCGTGAGGCGAGAGGTTGCCCACGGCAACCTCTCCTCGCCGCTGAAGTGAAGGTTCTTTTGGTTGTGAGGCTTGTGGCATTGGTGTCGCGTTCCTATCCTCTCGAAGACCCCCTGAAGAGATTCGATAAGTAGTGTGGGGGATTCTCGTAGAAAGAAGGAGCACCATGGTGTGGGGCGGAATCAGAGCGAAACGTTTGTTGATGACGGTCATGATGTTAGGGCTGCTCGCGGGGTGCCGCGTCCCCAAGGATGAGCATGAGGCGGTCCTCAAGGATCTCGAGGAGACCAAGATCGCCCTTGCCGAATCTCAGCGCGTCGAGGCGGAGCAGAAGACAAAGATCGAGGAGCTCGAGGGCGTCGTCATCGCAGCCAACGAGCGCATCGCGAAAAAAGAGGCCGAGATCAAAGCGCTGGAGCAAGAACTCGCGGCGGCAAATGGCGAACTCAAACTCTACGCAGACGTGAAGGGCGATCTGGAAAAAGCGCTCGCGGCCAGCAAGACCGAACTCACCGAACTCCGCGCGGCGCGCGCACGCGCCGAGGCACGCGCTGCCCAGTACCGCAAGCTCACCGAAAAGCTCGCGGCCATGGTTCGCTCCGGCAAACTGACCGTCAAGATTCGCAACGGGAAGATGGTCATCGAGTTGCCAAACAACGTCCTCTTCGATCCTGGCAAATCCAAGCTCAAGGACGCAGGTCGAGAGGCGCTCGTCGAAGTCGCGGCGATCCTCGCCGGGTTCGACCGCAACTACCTCATCGCAGGTCACACCGATAATGTCCCGATTTCTTCCGGACGCTACGAGTCGAACTGGGCGCTCTCGACCGCGCGCGCGGTCGAGGTCGTGACCTTCTTGCAAGAAAACGGCGTCGCTCCAAAGAAGATCGCTGCGGCGGGTTATGGCGAGTACGATCCTGTCGCGAGCAACGATACGGAGGAGGGGAAAGCGCTCAATCGTCGCATCGAAATCATCTTGATGCCTAACCTCGACGAGCTCCCGCAAATCCCCAAGGACGTCCTCGGTGACGCGGATGGTGGCGCTTGAATCCTGGCGGGCGCTCAGGTGCGAGGGGAAAGCGCGCGGGCCAGTTGCTCCTTTCAAGGGGCGCGCTGGTGCTCGTGTGTCTTTTCGCCAGCGTCGCCTCGAGCGCTTGCTGGGCCACCGCGCCTGGGATCGATCCCCCCTCAGTGGTCGAGCCTGTGAGCGAGCTCGAGCAACTCTCCGTCAGGCTCGAATCCATCTACGCCGTCCTCGAACGTGACGTGACACGCATGGGCACCTTGCGCGTCGAGTTCTTCTCGCCACCAGCGCCGCTGTACGCCGACCCATTCCCGCTCGATCTCTTCAGGCACGTGGCGCTTACTTGCCTGAACGAACTCCCCACAGAGGATCTCTCTCAGGCGGAGGGGGTCGAAGAACCTCTCCCAGAAGAGCCCGATCCTGAATCCGAACCTCCTGGCGAGGAGGCAAGCGGCGAGGATGAAATCGCGCCTTCGGAAGATGCGTTGGAGAAGGACAGGGGCGGGCGACCGCCCCTTGTCCAGCTTACTTGCCAACCTGCCAACCTCGACTTTTTGTTCTCGAAGATCCCGGCGACCCGCCTCGAGTTCGCGGCCGCTCAGATGAAGCGCGTGGACGAGGTGCGCACGCTGAGGTTGAGGATCGAGCGGCGGATCGCGAGGTTGCCGCGCATTCTCGCCGCCGCCAGCGCACAGATCGCCGAGAAGCGCGCGGCGAGGCGCCAACTCGCTGAACAGGTCAACAAGCGCAAGCTCGACTACAACAAGGATCAGTGGGACGAGTCGATGCGCCGCCTCAAACGTTATGAGAAAGAGATCCTTCGCAGCGAGCGCGCGCTCGAAGTGTTGCAAAAACAACTCGAACTCGAGCAAGGCTGGCTCGAGCGAGCGCGTGAGGAGATGAACATCTTCCTCTACGATCTCGTGTGGCTTGGTCTCGACGAACACTCCCCGAAAGAGCGTGAGCTCGAGCTCCGAAAGAGCGGCGAGGAGTAGCCTGTCTAACGTGCTCCTCGCCGCTTGTTTCGCTTACTGGATGCCAAGCTTTGACAGGATGTGGTGGGGCTCTGTTGGTGGGCGGCCTGTCAGCTCTGGGACCCCATGTGCCTCGCAGACAAGTGTTTCGACATTGGACCAGTGGGCCGTGATCTGAAGCGAGAGGGAGCGTGGGCGCTCCAGCGGGCTCGCTCCCTCTAGCGTCAGAAACTCTGAAAACAGAGGATAGTCCTCGACGAGCAAGTGCAACGCGCGGACGCAGTGCACGAGTATGCTCGCCTCCGACGCCAGCGCCTCTTCCAGGTCATCGTTCCAGTCAGGCAGCGGAAGGTTGCGTACATCGCGAACCTGGTAGTGCAGACTCGGGTTGAGCGCGTTGAGCATCGCGCGCGTCGGAGAGCTGTTGAGCACGGCCAGGAGCGCCAGCAGCCGACGTCGTTCGGCCATTGGAGAGAGCCCATCGACGAAGATGGCAGGACCTGCCATGTCGAAGAGGCATCCTGCTGGCATCCATCGCGCGTTAAACAACCTCCCTCCAAAGTCAGTGTAACAGAGCCCCTGGCGAAGCCAGTATCGCTCGTCGAGCAAGTTCGAGGTGCGGTTGTTCTTGTAGAAGGCGCGCGCTTCTTCCGACCAATCGACGACGTTGTTCCAGTTGCCCCACCAAGGCGAGTACTTGCCCCCCTTGCTATAGAAAAACCAGCGCGCTTCCTCTGCTGGAGCATCTCCGGCGAGCAGCTCGGCTCGACCGAGTTGCTCGCCGGGGACATCTTTCCAGGGCTTGATGTACGCGCTGTTTTTCCCCGTCTTGTTTTGTGATCCGGGGACCGTCGCGAAGTCGCCAAGGCGAGGCGTGTCTCCTTTGAAGAGGGCTCTCCAGGCAGGCGCGAGCCAGTGCGCCAGCGGTTTCCCCGGGAGCGCCGAGAAGGAATCCAGAGGTTGCGCCGTGTCCCTCTCACTGGGAGGCTGCTCGCTCCAGGCGAGCAGCGCCTCGCGGCGCTCGCTCTCGCCGCGTGTTCGGAGGTCGATGAACTCGCACTCGAGTGATTCTGCTGCGTTCCTTGCGAGGTCGTGGAGAGTGATGACCACGTTGGCTTTCTCGCCAGATAGGGCAGCGAAGGCGCCATGGCCGAGGTGGACAAAGTGCGTCAGGTGAGCGCGCTTCAAGAGCGCATCACGCGCATCTTCAAAGCGACTCAGGTACCAGATGGTTTGCTGTGCGAGTAACCCGACGCGCCCTTCAGGGGCGAGCGTGAAGGCTCTGTGCATGAACGCCGTGTAGAGGTCATGGTGAAAGGGACGCCAGTGGTTGCTCAGCATCTTCTTGAGCGCGGGAGGCATCGAGCGGCTCCCCATGTAGGGCGGATTGGTCAACACCACGTCGAAGGTTCCGCGCGGTGCGTGCAACCCGTCTCCATCTGTGATGTGTGATGAGAGCAAGGCTTTAAGCGCAGCGCGGGTATGTGTGGTTGTCTCGCGAAGCTCTTGCATGCGCGCGAAGATTCCACGCCTCGCTGCGTCCACGGCGCGCTCGTCGAGGTCAACGCCATGGAGTGCGCCAGCGAGCTCGAGCGCGTTGCTGTCAGGGTGCCGCGCTGCGAGGACATCGAGCGCCGCGAGCAGCATCTGCCCGCCTCCAACGCAAGGGTCACAGACGCGAGGGATGTGGTCACCAGCGCACGCTTCGAGGGTGGTTTTGGCCATGAAGTCGGCGCACCAACGCGGCGTGTAGAGCTGCGTGGAGGTGATCGCGCTCGAGTGCTTCGCTTCTTTTGTCGTGTGTGCCGCGAAGCTCTCTTCACGACGTGTGCTGTGGAATGCTTGCACGAACCAGCCGAGCAGGTGAGGTTCGTGGAGCATGTCTGTGGCGCCATTTCGAGAGAATATTTTCTCCAGCAGATCGTCGATCGATTGTTCGAAGATCGAGTTCTCACGTTGGCGGATTTGCCAGGGGGCCACCTCTCTTGCCTGTGCAGCGCGCTCTTCCAGAGCGGCGAGTAGCGATGAAAATATCATCTCCTCGCCGCACTCCGGGTGTGCCTCGGCGAGGACCTCTTGCCACCCAGGAACTTGCGAGAGCAACAGACGCTCTGCTGCCTCGGGCTTGGCCAATGAGGGTTTGGTGGAGTTCTCGGGATTGTTTTGCGTCGTTGTGGGCATTTGCTAAAGTGTAGGTATTCGGAGGAATGCTGCGACATCAGGCTACATGAAAGTGTGCGTCGCCCCGGCTCGTGATGTCGTTAACATTCGGTAAGATGTAAGCTCTCTCGACCAACCGAGATTGGTATGGCCCAGGTCGATGTACAACAAGACGACGCGTTGAAGGACGTGATCGAGGAGCAGGAGTCGCTCAAGCGCCATCGCGCCAAGCTCAAGACAGACCTCTCCACGATCTTTCACACCTTCGATCGTTTTATCACCATGATGAGGGTGTATCCCCTGGGGCATCCGCTCATCGAGGGGTTTGCCGAGCAGACCCTACAGCATATCCAGCGCTACTGTGAATCGGAAGGTAGCTTGGCGGTTCGCCTGAAGCCACGCGAGCTCCAGACCGAATGGGGGGACACCTTCTTCACGAGCGAGGAGTCCGAGCGCGATCACTTTTTGTGGTACGCGCCCGCCGCCGACGGCATGGTCGAGTTGGAGTTCTTGCCTGAGATCACGTCGAGGGATTTGATCTCATTGTTGGAGGTGATCAACCGCGCGGATCTTGGCAAATTGCCGCTCGACGATGACACCATCACGTTGTTGTGGGAGCGCGACCTCAAGTCGATCGAGTATGCCGCGATCGAGGGCTACATCGATATGGGGGAGCTCGGTTATTTCGGCGGCTTGAGCGAGCCCGAGGCGAAAGCGACGGTGATGACCGCGGCGATCAACCCCAGCGGCGAGGCGGGCAAGAAACTCGCGACCATGTTCGAGGCCGCGCCGCAAACGCAGGTGGATGTTTTCACCCGGATTCAGGTCAAGGCAAAGCCGCTCGACAGCCTCACGCAGATGCCTGCGGATATGCTCGCGGATGCGTTTCGCGTGGACACTTCATGGGTGAACGGGCTGGTCGAGGAGTGGCTTACCGGGAACAACCTCGAGTACCGCTTGATCGAGGCGCTCTTGAGCATCGTGCGTGTGCAGCCTGATAGCGAGCACAGCCAGCGCGCGGTGGACACCATCTTCCAGATCACCACGCAGCTGCTCGACAACTATCAATACAACACGGTCATCACGTTGATGAAGTTGTTGCATGCGAGGCGCAAGCTGTTCGAGGGGGATGCTGTCGATCCGCTGGGGGATTTGCTCGGGTATATTTCGGACCCGTTGCGTCTCGAGGCGTTGATTTTCCAGGCGCAGCGTCGTCACGAGGACCGCAAGGATATCATTCGTCTGCTCAAGATCCTGGATAAGGATCAGGTTCAAAAGCATATCTTGACGACGCTCGCCACGGAGAACAAGAAGCCGAGCTCTACCGAAGCGTTGGTGGATGTGTTGCTCGCCGTGCTCACCAAGGAGAACGAGCGCAACCTGCTGCGCGACGAGTACATGAACAAGACGTGTTACCTCGAGCGCTTGTTGCCTCATCTTCGTGGGAGGAGCCCCACGAAATATCCGATCCTTCCGCGCTTGATGGGGCGCGCGATCGAGAGCGAGGACCGCAGCGTACGCGCGTTGGTGCTCCAGTTGGCGCACAACAGCTGGTGCACGCCGATGGTGATCGACAAGTATATCAAGCCCTTGCTCTCTGACGATGATAACGAGGTGCGCCGGTTGGCGATCGCGGTGATGCGGGATCTCGCGTCAAAGGACTTCGAGGCGTGGCTCCAGACCGTCATCACCGAGCAGGAGCTCGGGTTTCGAAAGCCCGGCGAGGTGCGGTTTTTGGTGCGCCTCTACCTCGAGCAGTATCCGCAAAAGAGGGCGGAGTTGCGCGCGATGCTCCAGACGCGAGGTTGGTTCAACGAGCAGCGTCGCGATTTGGCGCGCAGCGTGGCGATCGTATTGCTCGAACATGGAGACCGAGAGGCGATCGAGATCATCCAGACGTTGGCGGACAGTTTCTTTACCTCACGTTCCTTGCGCGAGGAGTACCGCAAGTTGCTCGGCCGGTTCGCGGAGGGTGGCGATGAGGGCGCGGAAGATGCTCGATTGCGCGGCGCCGCGCAGCAGTTGTTGGGAGAGATCGATCGCATCGAGAAGAGCGAGGCGTCAGTGGTCGAGGAGGACGAGTTGGCTCCTGAGGAGAGCGCATCATGACGGATTCTTCAGGACAAACCCGTACATTGCAGTCGACCTCGTTCTTGCAGGACAAGCAGTCCGGCAGTGACGAGAGCATGGTGCGCCTGGTCGGCCCTCAGTTTGCGACCGAGGTTGTCAGGTTGTTCAAGACGGCGGACGTCTTCTCGCCAGAGCATGATCAAGTGCGCAAGGCTGCTGGGGATGTGGCCAGTTGGCTAAACCAGCAGATGCTCCAGTTTCGAGAGGATTCGATCTCGCTCCAGATGACCGAGTCCAACGTCTTCCTCAACGGTCAGATGATCAAGTTCGAGGAGGGGCACTACGCGCGAAGCATCCTGTTGCGTGCGTTGTTTTTGCCGTTGTCGGTCAACCAGATCGATGTTTCGGCGGGTGTTGGCGCGGGGGAGTTTGTCGAACTCCTCAAGCTCCACCGAATGGTACGCAACGACCCGAACCTTTCGCTCGAGAGCTTTAAGCAACCCCACCTCGCGGTCCAGACGGTGGGGCACAAGGAGCTCGAGTCCATGACCGATGGGGACGATCGCCGCGAGGTGATCGAACTCTACGCGGGGCTCATCATCAAGTGCGCGACGTACTTTCACCAGCTCAAGAGGACGAGCAACGCGAGCGCGCGTTTTATCAAGCGCCTGGTGCAAAAGATCGCCGATCGCTTCGACGAGCAGGGGCACGTCTTTATCGGGTTGATTAACCTGAAGTTGGTCCAGAGTCAGAACTTCGTGCACGCCGTGAACACGGCTCTTTATTCGATGTTCATCGCGCACGAGATCAAGCTCGATCGAATCGACCTGGTGCGTGTGGCGATGACTGCGATCACTCAGGACATCCACCGTCTGCGCGAGCAGTTTGTCGAGGAGGCGGAGGAAGAAGAGCTCGAGCTTGGCAAGCGCAGTCACTTTCGCACCAACATGACCAGCGTGATGATGTTGAGTGAGATGGGGGCGACGGATTTGCTCTCGGCGTTGAGGCTCGTGGCGGGTTACGAGCGCGGGTTTCCTTACAGTCGACCGCTCCCTCAGGAGTGGTACAAGGAGGAGATGCGTCCGCACTTGCTCAGCCGCATCATCGAGCTCGCGCGTCACTACGATGTGCTGACTCAAGGGATGGAAGGGCAGCGTGGGGTCAAGGCGGACATGGCGCTCCAGGCGATCTCGGAGCAGATGGGGAGCCACTATGACCCGATGTTGACCAAGCTCTTTATCAACCTCGTCGGTGTGTATCCGGTTGGCGAGATTGTTTTGCTCTCGACAGGAGAGCAAGCGTTGGTGATTCGCAGCCCTGCGATCGCCGAGAGCCAAAAGAACAAGTCGGTCGCGCACCGTCCCACCGTGCGCATGCTCGATGGTTCGGAGCGAATCCTCGACCTGAGCGCGGAGGAGCACACCAGCATCCGCATCCTCAAGATCCTCGACCGAGAAGAGGCCAAATCGCAACCAGGCGCCTTCTTCTTCTTTTAGGCGGTCCGCTCCAGGTTTGTGGTTATCCTTTGCTTTCCCGAGGTTGCATTTTGGCAACCTGCGGTGGCCAGACCGAATGGGGGGCGGGTTTTTGGCAAGCGTCGCGGGCGCGCGATCCGGGTATCAAAAACCCGCCCCCCATTCGGTCTGGGCGAGGCGCTGGCAAAAGATCCTGCACTCGCCGCAACCTGTCTTCTCTTTGGATGAGTATTCATGAGGCCCGACGCAACCGAGCATCAAATTCTGGGCGCCTCGCTCGGTTTCGACGCGCTCCCCGAGCAGATGCTCGAGCAGGTTGTAGGGCGTCATACGCTGGACGAGAGTTTTTCGAGGTTTGCCAGATTTGCCATCGAGCGTTGATGTCGCGGCTTCTTGTTGTTTCAAGCGGATGAAGTCGATGCAGGTGTGCGGCGCGCGGCGGGGACAGGGTGACCCCCCACGCCCCCCCCCCGGGGCACAAAAATTAGCACGTATAAAAACAGAGCCC
>JAYZVO010000180.1:0-12186 GCA_036155555.1 Myxococcota bacterium | reverse complement strand
AAATGCGTAAAGAAATGAATATTCGAGTCCGAGGTATGTCCAAGGACTCGACCGTAGGCATTTACACCGTTTCCAATCTCTTTTTATGGAAGGAACATGACCTTGCTTTTTGCTCGCGCGCGCGTCTGTCTTGTCTTGTCGATGCTCGTCGTTGTCTCCAGCGCTTGTGGAGATGACAGCCCACAGACGATGCCCGCTCCCATTGGCGGTGAGGATGGCGGCCAGGCGAACTTCGACGCCAGACCCGGCGTCAACCCGATCGTCCCTCCCACAAAGACCTGTTACATCACCGAAATTCTGAGCAACTCGGAGAGCTCCACGAAGGCGCTTGGAGAGTCCGCGAAGATCGAACGCGACGAGAAGGGGCGACCTGTGAAGGTCGAGATCGACGAGAACCTCGATGGCAAGGCCGATGAGACCTACTCCTACACCTTCGATGAGAAGGGGAACGTGGCGTTGCTCGAGTGGGACACGGATGGCGACGGCGCTGTGGATGGCTCTTCGACGCACACCAACACCTATGAGGGCGACAAGCTCGTGCAGGTCGAATACGAGCCCATCCCATGTTGCAGCGCCGCTCGCTTGAGCTACACCTGGGACGGCGATCAGGTCAAAAAGCTGGTCCGCGAGGATCTCGAGGGTGACAGAGTCACCTACGTCGAAACGTTTGATTACGAAGACGGCGTGCTCGTGAAGCACGACGCTGGCTATAGTGGCAGGGGCGGCGCGACCTGGACCTACGACGAGGACGCTGGCTTGCTCGAACAGGTCCGCCGAGCCTCGGATGACACCGTCTCCGAGCGCACGCTCTATAAATACGACGAGCTTGGTAACCTGATCTCCATCGAGGAAGATTCGAATGGAGATGGCACCATCGACATCACCGACACATACACGAACACCTACGCGCTCGGTCGCCTCGTGCAGATCGATGTGGATGAAGACAGCGACGATACGATCGACGAGATCTGGACCTACACCTACGAGATGAACGTCCTGGTCAAGGTCGACTTCGATCGAAACGCGGATGGGATGTCGGACGGCGAAGAGGTGTTCAGGTACATGGGCGGTCGCGTCAACTACCACTCGAAGAACTACAACGGCGATCGCTACAAGGAGATCGAAGATCGGTACGACGCCAACGGATACCCCACCCAGCGATTCCGTGATTTTGCCTCCACCGGAAGCTTCATGGTCTATGAAGAGTACAGGTACAAATGCGTCGACGAGGCGATCTGGTGGCCTGACTTCGACTTCCCTGTGAGCATGCTCTCTTCCGTGGAGTAGTCCTCCTTTGTGACTCGCCAGCGGCCAACCCGATCGCGTATCAGCCGGGCGGAGTGATTGCGCTCTTGTGTTCCATCAGCGCACCGACGAGTATGGCGGTGTAGCTGTTATGGAGTATGTTCGAGATGAGCCAAGAACTGTTCGTGTTCCTGGTGCCTGTCGTCGGAGTTTTGTTCGCTCTCGGGGTGCGGGGCCTTGTTCTGGGGAAGGCGAAGGGGCAAGCGCTCGCGCTCTTGACCGGCCTCCAGCCGCAAATGGGCGGAGAGATCGTCCGCTCGATGGGCCTGCTCAAGGGGTATAAGCTCGACGGCATGGAGGCCGATCTCCGCGTTTGGGTCGAAGGAGGCGGCGTCTCTTCGGTCTCCATTCGCTGGTGGGTCGAGGCCGCTTCATCTGCCTTCGAATCGGTCGAGGTCGACGTGGCTCGCGATGGGTTCGCGATGGTTCGCTTCGACAACGAGGCTGGCATCCCTTCGATGACTTCGAGGCATATCTCGGACGCGAGCGCGTTTCGGTTCACATCAGGAACGGTGAATCTCGAGATGCGGTGGCCAGACTTCTTCGCGTGGTTGTTTCGAGGCAACCGCGTCGCGAAGAACTGGTACGAGCGATACTTCGAGAGCGCGGCCACCCTCGACGAGTTCTCGATCGATGGACAGCGTTGCATCATCGCGGGCACCGTGACGTGTCCTCGAAAAGCACTGGGGGAACACCTTGCCTACGTGCGCGCATCGCTCGATCTTCACCACGCGTTGATCTGTGCCCTCCGTAATGAACTCCAGGACTTCGACCTGGTTCCCTTCCTCGAGAAACGCATCACGCCGCTCGCAAAACGCGACGCGTTTGTCCCACTCCGTGCTGTCTGCAAGGCATTGCTCGAGCGCCAGGAGCCAGAAAGCCGCGCCGCGCTAATCAAGGACCTCGCCACGAAGCTACATCCCCTGGTCGGCTTCGGGGTCCTCGACGTGGATACGTGGGCTGGAGTGTTCAGGAAGATGAGTGATGCGCACTTCCTGTTCGCGCTCTCCGAGATCGTCGATGAGCGGATGGCCGCAAAACAAGATCCTGTAAAGGATGCTCCCTTTCGACCAGACGAGGCGCTCCAGCGCGCATTTCGAGAAGAGGGCGCGCGCCGCTTCAAGCCAGCAGGCATGCTCAAGCTGGTCAAAAAGTACGCCCACATCGGGCATGGGTTCTTCGAGTTATTCAGGGAATGGCGCTTCGCTGGTGTCGAGGAGCCCGAGCTGTGCGCTGCGCTCGTGAAGATTTTTCGCCGTCTCTCCGACAGGCAGACCTGGCTCATGACCCTCGCGCTGCGCCATGGCACCCCTGCGGGAGAGCGGGGCAAGGGCGATGTCTTTCACCCCGAGCACGCGAAGATCTTCGGCGCGTTTACACACGACACCTTCGACGCTCGTCGCGATGACTTGCTCGAGCATATCGCGTCGCTCGCGGCAAGGAACGCGGACTGGATTCACGCGGACGTGTTGCTCTCGCAGCTTGTCGAATCCGCGAGCCGACATCCTCGTGACAAACCTGGCTCGGCCTACAGGATCTTGCTCGACTACGGGGACGCGCGCGTGCTCCCGATCCTCGGCCCTCGCACCGACGCTGATCCCAACCTCGAGAAGCTCTTTCATACGATCGCAAAACACGCCGATCCCCTCGACTCATCGCGCGGGATGCTCTCGCTCTCCGCCGAAGCGGGGGCTGCCGGTGCGCTCACCGTCAAGAGTGAAGCAGGCCAGGGGGCGCTCACGGACACGACGTCAGCGAAACCAAGGAGGAAGCGCAAGAAACGCAAGAAGCGCAAGTAACCGACGCTCCCCGATAACGTGCGTGTTTGCTCCTTGCGCTGCGCGCCTCATCCTCAGAGCATGGAACGCATGATGATCGAGTTGATAGTATTCATCGCGCTCGCGTGTGTTTGTGTGCTCGTCGCTCCCTTTGTGGGATTGCGCAGGAGGCTCGCGAGCGAGGAGAAGAAGAAGACGCACGCGCTGTTAAAACAGCTCGAGTCCGAGGTCGGCGGCGTGTTGATTCAACATCCCGACCTCGTGCTCTCGGAGTATGAACTCGGCGATGGCACCGCGAATTTGCACATCTGGTGCGAACCTCACGATCTCTCCCAGGCCATCATATGTTGGCGGATCGAGTCTCACTCACCGCACTTCGCGCCAATCCAGCTCGCGATGGTATACGGTGACCACCGCGAGCAGCAGATCAAGCAAGCCCGTGGTTTGAGGCGTCTCAATTTGAAGAGCCTCGGGCGCTCGCTCCTGTTTCGGTTTCAGGCCGATGGCGCCTCCATCGAAATGCGCTGGCTCGATCTCTTCGCCTGGCTCTTCGTTCACCAACCTCCCGAGGCGCTCGCCTGGGAAGATCGCTTCCCCAATGGCAACGTCTTTATCACCGAGCTCTCTATCGAGGATGGGCAGTGCATCATGGAAGGGGTCGCCTTGACAGATCGAGAGAACATCGAGCAGCGCTGCGATTATTTGCATGATGAACTCGAGCTCCATCACGGCCTGATCTGCGCATTGCAGCAAACGTTCGCCGACTTCTCACTCGCGCCGTTTTTGCACGAGCGCGTCGAGGTACTCGAAGCGCGCGAGGCGTTTGTCCCGCTCCACGAGATGTGTGATGTGATGCTCGCGCGCGCCAGCGATGACGAGTACCAGACGCTTGTTCGAAGACTCCTCGAGGAGCTGCACCCCACCGTCGGTTTCGGTGTTTTGGAGACCGAGCAATGGAAGCGCGCCTTCGATACGCTCACCGACGAGCGCATCCTCACCGCGCTCGCGGCGCTTATCGAGGCGCGCTTCGAACTCACCAGGGATGAACGCCCCAACATCTCCTTTCAACCCGAGGACACACTTCTGGATGCATTGCGTGAGGAGGGCGCGAAGCGCTTCTCGCTTCTGTCCATGGCATCGATAGGTTGCGAGCGTCCTGACATCGCGCACGGGTTCTTCGAGCTCTTCATGGCGTGGCGAGCGGCGGGGGAAGACGAGAACGATCTGTGCGCTGCGCTCCTCGTGCTCTTTCCGCTGCTCTCGCTCGAGCAGCTTCGATTCGCGCTCCTCGCGTTGTGGAACGGGCACCCTGTCCATCGGTCGGGCCTCGAACCGGTCTCGCATCCAGCGCACGCGCACGTCATCGCGTCAGTCCCCCTGAATGGTTTCCAACTCCGCACTTATCATGTGTTGAGCGACCACGCCGCGTTGCTCGCGAAACAAGATCCCGAGTGGGTCCAGACGCCAGAACTGTTGGAACAACTCATCGCGCTCGTGCTGCTCTACCCCTACAAGGATAAACCGGGTCGCGCCTTCGAGGTCTTAAAAGAGTATGGAGACGAGCGCTTGCTCCCCTTGCTAAAGCCTCACATGGAGTCGAGCAGCAGGATCGAGGAGCTCTTCTTCTCGATCGCGAGCGCCAACGAACTCGATGGCATGAGCGGGAGGCTCACCGTCGCCTCCGATCCTGCGGAGGTGGGGGCGCTCAGTATCTCGAACCTCGCTGGCGAGGGGGCGCTCACCAGCACGGAATCAGATGATGAGACGCTTGATTGAGAGATTTGCCATTCCCTCCCTGATGCCTCACGCGCGCGAACTCGGAGCATGGCGTAACCTTGTCGCAGGAGGTCGCTTCGAGCGAAGAGGAAGTGCTCGGAGTGCTCGAGCTCCTGTTCAGTAGAGGCGCTTGACGCGCAATACTTCCTCCTCGCGCCCCTCCACGATAAGCCGCCACATCGCCTCACCCATGACCACGCACTCGCCATCGAGCGATGCGTCGACGGCGCTGATCATGGCGTGAGCGGAGCGCAACCCGCCAAGCCAGGCGCGCGCGTCGGAGATGTAGATCAGGTCATCGACGTCAGCCTCGAGGCGCTCGGCGAGCGCGGCCGAGATGCGCACGACGGGCAGCTGGCCGACGCCGCGGTGCTCGACGAGCGCGTCGTCGCGCGCGGCGGTGGGGTGGGTCCAGTCGGACTCGGACTCGCTGCCATCCGCGCCCTTGTAGTAGCGGATCGCGTCGCCGACGGTGCCCCATACGAGCCCCTTGATCTCGTCGATGGGCCTCGGCTTGGTGAAGAACGTGGTCAGGACACCGATGCCGAAGCAGACCACGATGCCAAAGAAGGCGCGCATGAACTTGTACTGGTCCTTGCCCGCGAGGAACGCGTCACCGTCGACCTCGCGCATCGGCACGCCATGGGCGAAGGGGGTGATGATCTCGGGGACGAGGATCGAGATGAACAGCATGATCGAGCCGCCGATCATCGTGGCTACAGCGGCCATCGGCGTGAACCTGCGCCAGAACACGCCCAGCAGCAACGTGACCACCAGCGGCGGCGTCACCGCGGCGGTGAACGCGCCGTGCGCCGAGTAGATCGACTTGAACGACGCGAAGACCGGCACCAGCGCGACCCCGATCACTGCGATCGCCACCGAGGTCACGCGCGCGGCCGTGAGCAAGTCGGCTTCCTCGGCTTCGGGCTTGAGCGGCTTGTAGACGTCGTTGACGACGATCGCCGAGATGGCAGTGATCAGCGTGTCGACGGTCGACATCAGGGCGGCGGTGAGCGCGGCCATGATCAGGCCGAAGACGCCAGGCACGGCCAAAAACTCGGAGGCGATGAAGAACGCCTCTGCGCCGTCGAGCTCGGGCAGCACCCCTGCGTGGCTCAGTGATTTGCCGACCCAGCCGCCCGAGGCGACCACGATCGCCGCGATCGGCATCAGCACGAGCAGCATTGTCACCACCGCGCGCCGCGAGTCCTTCACAGACCGCGCCGCCATCAGCCGCATCACCATCCCCTGGTTCAAGAAATAGAACATCGCCGAGTTCGCCATCGCATCCTGCCAGAAGATCCCCACCGCAGGCAGCGCTGGGTCAGCGTTGAAGTGTGGGAACGCCTGGCGGTGACCGCGCGGCAGGTGCGACCAGAAGATGTCGAAGCCGCCCAGGTAGTCGACCCCGAGGATCAGGATCAGCAAGCCCGTCGCCAGCAGCATCACTCCCTGGAAGAGGTCGGTCATGATGACGCTCGTCTGGCCACCAAAGGTCACGTACGTCGCCGAGATCGCCGCCACGCCCGCGCTCGCCGCGAACACTGGCCAGCCCACCAGGATGTTGAGCGCCTGCCCCATCGTGAACAGGTTGATGCCGACGTAACCCACCAAATAGAAGAGCAGCAGCCCCGTGGCGAGCTTGCGCGCCAGCGGGTTGAATCGGCGCGCGAAGTACTCCGGGATGCTCACGACCCGCGAGAAGTAGAGGATCGGAATCCACCCGAAGAGCAAGAACGGCACCCAGAACCAGTCGTTCATGTAGGTCTGAGAGGACGCGATGCCGTATTCGTAGGCGATCTTGGAGTACTTGACGAAGCTGTACGAGCCGATGGTGGTCGCGACCAGGCTGAACGCGATCAGCCACCACGAGAAGCGCTGCCCGCCAAAGAAGAAGTCCTTTGTCGACGCCTGTCCCCGCCCGAACCACGTCCCGATGCCGAGCATCGCCAAAAAGTAAGCGATCATGATCCCGTAATCGAGGCTTGTCCCCAGTTGCCCCTTCTTCTCGAGCGGCTCCCCGGCATACGCCACCGCCTCGGCCTCCGCCATGGGCGCGTACTGCAGATAACCCTGCAAGGCCGCGAACGCGAACAGCCCCCCGAGACAGAGCAGGAGGTTTCTCAAGCCGGTGCCTGATGTCCCCACGTAGCCCTGGCGCCACGCGTAACCCAGACCCACGAAGAAGACGACGCCACCGACGGCGTACTGATACAGGTAGGGATCCATGATAAATCCTTGGAGGTGGTGACAAATGCGATCGCCTCCGGTCTTATCATCGCGCCGTCAGCGTTGTCCACGTCTCGCGTTCACCGTCTCGAGCGCCCATCTCGAGCGTCCATTTCATTGGCGCGAACACTCCTCTTTCCCTCGCGTGCCCCTTTGTACCGGTTCAGGGGCTGGCGAGGTGGCGCTCACCTGCACAGAATCAGATGATAAGACGCGCGAGTGAACGATGTGCTATTCCCTCCTTGACGCCTCGCGCGCGAGCTTGGAGCATGGCGTAACTTTGTCGCAGGAGGTCGCATTGAGCGAACAGGAACAGTCCCAGGAAGAGTCCACGTCCACCCCACAGAACGAAGAGGAGCAGGCGCCTGAACCCAGGCTCAAGATCTGGGTCGACGCTGACGGTTGCCCTCGCCCAGTCAAGGAGATCGTCTTTCGCGCGGCGGCCAGGCTCGAGCTCGAGACGGTGCTCGTCGCCAACCGCCCGCTCGCCACGCCAAAGAGCATGTACGTCTCCTCGATCGTGGTCTCGTCCGGATTGGACGTCGCCGATGATTGGATCGCCGAGCGCGTCGATGTGCGCGATGTCGTCATCACCGCTGATATTCCACTCGCGGCCCGCATCGTCGAGCGCGGCGCCACCGGGATCAGCCCTCACGGCGAGGTCTACACCGAGGCAAACGTCCGCGAGCGCCTGAGCGTGCGCGACTTCATGCACGAACTTCGCGAGCAGGGCGTTCAGACTGGCGGTCCTCCTCCGTTCGGTCCTCGCGATAAACAGAACTTCGCCAACGCGCTCGATCGCATTCTCACCAAGCGCGTCCCCAAACCATAGTTCCTGTCACCGCGAGCTTATGGATTTCGTTGTCCTCATCCTGTTTTATGGTTTGCCTCTCTTGCTGCTCTTCATGTTCGGCAAGGTGATGGCTGGCAACAGGCCCACCAAGCTCCTGAAGACCTTTCAAAAAGAACTCGGCGGCAAGACAAGAAAGTTGGGGGACAAGTACCAGCTCGAAGACTACGAGTTGGGTCCATGCAAGGCGAACCTCTCGATCTGGTTCGACACCCCCAGCGCAGGCTCTCGGCGATTGTCATGGAGTGTTTCGCTCGCGTCCGAGGACTTCGAGGGGATCTCGATCGGTCCGAAGACGGACAAGCCTGATGTTTCGGCAGGTCACAACAGCACATCTGACTCGACCGCGCTCCAGCGACTGACCCCGCACGAGCGTCGGTACTCTTTCGAGAACTCCGACTTTGGCTGCCATATGGTCCTCACGGGGTTTCTCGATTGGTTCTTTGCTAGCAACGCTCAGGCGGCGTCTGCTTTCAAAGAACTCGGGGCGTTGACCTCGGGCGAACTGCGCTTCTTGATCGAGCGAAACAGGCTCGTATTCGCGGGACATTTCACGAATAGAAAGCGCGATGAGCACGCGTTGTTATCGCTGTTCTGGGAGCAGCTCAACAACATCAATGGGATCTTGAAGAGCACCCATGCCATCTGCCGCGATTACGAGATCTTGCCATTCTTGCGCGAGCGCGTCGGCGTGGTCGAGTTCAAGAAATTCATCGCCCCGGCTCGAGTCCACTACAAGGTGTTGCTCGCGCTCGAAGAACCCGAACAACGCGAGGAGCGAGTTCAACACTTGCTGCATGTGGCCGACGCTCGAATCTCACTCGGTGTACTTCTGGACGAGAACATCTGGAGCGAGCACCTCGATGCGCTGTCAGACCATCGCTTGCTCGAGGTGTTGTCTGTGATGTGCGAGCGGGAGTTCGATCTTACAGGGACCCTTGCAGATGGTCGCGAGCCGCTTTCGGCAAGGGCGAGCGCCGTGTTGCTGGCACGAGGGGAGCAGCGGTTCGAGTTGCATGACCTTCCTTCGCTGGCCAGCGAACACGAGAAGGTCGTGCAAGGGCTCTTTATGCTCGTTCCTCGGTGGAGAGAGGAGGGCGTCTCGGAAGAGGAGCTCTGCGAGGTGCTCGCGGCGTCCTGGTCATCCTTTAATCAGATGCAGGCGCGGCTCGCGCTCGGTGCGCTGAGAGTCAACAGGGTTCGCGAGCCGCTGGTTCATCCCTCGCACCTGCGCGTGCTCGAGCTTGTTCACCTGTCGGAGTGGGATGCGAGCACCATACGCCTCTTTGTCGATCACACCGAATCACTGGTCAAAAGCGGCGTCGAGTGGATGAGGAGCAAACCGCTCGTGGAGAAGCTCGTCTGGGTGATCGTTCACAACGTGCTCGTCATGAAGAAGAAACAGGCGATCGCCATCCTCGAAAATCATGGCGACGCGCGCTTGCTCCCTTTGCTTGTTCCTCATCGTGAGGAGAGCAAGGAGATCGCGGCGCTGATCGATGCGCTCACCTCCTCTGATTCTTTCGCCGCCTCGCGTGGTCTGATCACGCTCTCTGAATCAGACGAGCGGGGGGCGTTGACGATCGCAGGTCGAGCTTCGGTCGGAGATCTCACCGCGGCGAGGAGAGAAGAGGAGGAGTAAGCGAGCTAGGGCTCGAGTGTTCCGATAAAGACCTCGCGATCCCAGTCATCGACCTCCTGCTCGACCTCGAACCCTGCGACCCGCAAGCGGTCGATCCACGTCTCGCTCGGGAAGAGGCCGATCTGGTGCTGGTCGTGCAGAACCTCGACAGCGCCATCCGCCGAGCGCAGCATCAAGCTGTAGTGCACCTCGTAGTGTGTGGCGTCTGCGTCCTGGCTGCGAAACTGCCACTCCAGATATCGCATGCCCCGACCATCTTCGTGATCCGAGCCCCCATGACTTGTCGCGTCGCTATACTTTTCCTCCACGACATCCGGCATCACGATCACTTTTCCGCCAGGCGTGAGGTGCGCGGCTGCGGTCGTGAAGGCCGCGTCCAGATCTTGCTCCGTCAGCATGTAGCCGATGGCGTCGTGGATGAGCACGACGTCGAAGCTGCGTCCCAGTCGCAGAGTTCGCATATCCCCCTCGACGTGTTCTCGCGCGGGGTTGAGGCGCTTCGAGCTCTCGAGCATCTGTGGCGAGAGGTCGCTCAGGACCACCTCGTCGACGCCGCCAAAGTGGCTGGCGAGGTGTCCGCCGCCCGAGCCTAACTCGAGCAAGCTCCTCGTGTTCGGGATACGCTCGAGGACCCAGGCTGCTTCGCCCGTGTAATGCTCGGGTGGCGTGAGCAGGACAAACCAGTCTGCGGCGTCGGTATACATCAGGGGCAAGCGTTTCACGGGCTCTCCTTGTTTTGTCGCGCGAATGGTCGGGATGCCTCCTCGACATGGCGCTTCGGTGATGTGCTCGAATCCGCTCTCGGTTGCCAGCGCTGCGAAGACGCTTAGCTTGGGATCGTTTGTTTCGTGAGCGTCGACCATACACGAGGAATACCACGATGACCCCTCCCTCCAATCTCGTCCTCTACACCGCTTCGACCATGAATGGTTGGAAACCGCTGATTTTTCTCGAGGAGGCCGGGCTCGACTACGAGCTCGTGCACATCGACTTCTCGAAGCAACAGCAAAAAGAGGATTGGTATGTCGAACTCAACCCGAATGGCCGCATTCCCACGCTCGTGGATCGCGAGGCGGGGGACTTCGCGGTCTTCGAATCAGGCGCGATCTTGTGGTACCTGGCCGAGAAGTATGGCCAGTTTTTGCCCGAGGGAGCGCTCGAGCGCTCCCAGGCGCTCCAGTGGTTGATGTTCCAGATGAGCGGGCTTGGCCCGATGATGGGGCAGGCGATGTATTTCCAACGCATCGCCGCGCCCAAGGGGCACCACGACCCGTTCGCCATCGAGCGCTACGTGAACGAGTCGCGCAGGTTGCTCGAGATCCTCGACAAGCAACTCGCGGGCAAGCCGTATATCCTCGGTCAGAATTACACGATCGTGGACATGGCGTTTTATCCCTACGCGCGCGCTTATCCCTGGGCCAAAGTATCGGTCGAAGGGCTCGAGCATCTTGCGGCCTGGTTCGAGCGCCTCGATGCTCGCCCCGCCATCCAGCGCGCCTTGCAAAAGCCAAAGCCGTTCCCCGCCTTCTTCGGGCAGGGCGATGAAGAGCGCAGCATCGAGGAGAACGCCTCTCGGTTTTCCATCAAGGGATAAAATAAAGTCAAAAAGACGCTTGAACCTGACGTCGCGTGAGGTCCCAGGGTGGTCCTTGATGGCGATGGTGATGGTCACCATCGCGAGATGAAAAGGAGACGCATCATGAGCGAGACATGGCTCAAGGTTGGCGAACTCGCCAGACGCACCGGCCTGACCGTGCGCACGTTGCACCACTGGGACGAGCTCGGGTTGCTCCAGCCAGGCGATCGAACCGACGCCGGGCATCGCCTCTATGGCGAGGAGCAAATCATCCAACTCCAACATATCGTGACGCTGCGCACGTTGGGGTTCGCGCTCGAGGAAGTGGGGCGTGTGCTCGAAGATCCTGAATGGGACCTCGAGCGCGCGCTCGCGAGGCAACTCGAGGTGCTCGAGGACGAGCTCGCGCGCATCGAGAGCACGCACGCGCGCCTCCAGCGCGCCTACGCGCTCGTGCGTGAAGCCAAACCTGTCGAAGTCACCGTCTTCCTCGATGCCATCAAGGAGACCATCGATATGGAAAAGTACTACACTCAGGAGCAGCTCGATCAACTCGCCAGACGCCGCGAGGACATCGGCGAGGATGGCATGGCAAGGGCCCAGCAAGACTGGGCCGATCTCTACGAGGCGCTCGGCGAGCATATGCGCGCCGGTACGGCGCCTGATGACCCTGCGCTCGATCCGCTGGCGTCTACCTATACGCGCCTGATCGAAGCCTTCACCGGAGGGGACAGCGGCATCCGAGACAACCTCCAGAAGCTCTATGATGAGGAAGGCCCTCAGGCCGCGAGCCAGGGGATGGTGAACCCGGAGTTGTTCGCTTACGCGGGCGCGATGATGGCGGCCAGATCCACTTCCGATGGAGGTAAATCCTGAGCACTTCGAGCCCTCGAGACCACGCGCGCATTTCGGCTGAGGTCGAGCGTTTGCTCCGCTCACGTTGGCCAAAGCTCGAGGTGCGCGCTGTGTCACCCCTCACAGGAGGTTGGTCTGCGAGGTTGTGGGAGGTCGCATGCGACCTCCCACAACC
>JAYZVO010000179.1:0-30632 GCA_036155555.1 Myxococcota bacterium | reverse complement strand
CCCACTCGTCCCGGCTCTTTTTCAAACCCCCGGGCGGGTTCTTCCCCCCGGGGGTGCCCCCCCCCCGCCGCTCGGTGCATCCTGACAACGATCGTTGCATCCAAGAGGAAATGACTTGACTCGCGATGCTCGTGAGTAAGATTTTGGCGTCGTTCACGGACACGACCCTTGCTTTGTCTTGGGGGTATTCACCTCGCGACCAACGTTGTCCTCCATCAAACATCGAAGAACATCGGTTTTGGTAGGGGCTCGGGGTGGACAAGCGCGCCAACGCGTGCATGTATGGTGTCCGAACGAACACAGAAAGCATCAACACAAACATTTGTTGCAAGGAGACCACCATGGCTCACACGCTTCCCGAACTTCCCTACGCACATGACGCCCTCGAGCCCCACATCGACGCACGCACCATGGAAATCCACCATGGCAAGCACCACAACGGCTACGTGACCAAGCTCAACAACGCGCTCGAGGGTCACGCAGGGTTGGCCGAGAAGTCGATCGAAGACCTGCTCCGTGGCATCAGCGACGTGCCCGAGGCGATCCGCACCGCTGTCCGCAACAACGGTGGTGGCCACGCGAACCACTCGCTCTTCTGGTCGGTGATGTCGCCAAACGGCGGCGGCAACCCTTCGGGCGATCTCGGCGCAGCGATCGACGCGACCTTCGGTTCGTTCGACGCGTTCCAAGAGAAGTTCGCAGCAGCGGCGACCGGTCGCTTTGGTTCGGGTTGGGCATGGCTCGTCGTCGACGGCGACGGCAACCTCGCGGTCACCAACTCGGCGAACCAGGACTCCCCTTACATGGACGGCAACACGCCGATCCTCGGCCTCGATGTCTGGGAGCACGCTTACTACCTGAACTACCAAAACCGTCGCGCAGACTACGTCACCGCGTTCTTCAGCGTCGTCGACTGGAACAAGGTCGGCGAGCTCTACGCAGCGGCGACGTGATCGCGTAGCCTTCTGGGTCGAGAGCGCTCCGTCGCGCCAGACCAGGGCACAAGAACTGAGGCGAGGCGGCAGGTTACACCCTGCCGCCTCGCCTCATTTCTTGTGCCTCGCGAGCCATGGCCACACAGGCCATGGCATCTACCCTCAGATCAACGCAGGAGCACGTCGAAGGGGCGGAAGGACTCATCACGCATCAGGTTCTCGTTGCCGATTTGCGACTCGGCGTTCGAGCCCCAACACTTGATGTTGTTGTCATCGACGACAGCACAGGAATGGAAGTTTCCAATCTCGAGCTGGACCGCTCGAACTGTGTTGCCGTTTACATCGCCGCGCAGTGGGACCGCGTACCCTGCTGGGCTGTTGGTGCCATCGCCCACCTCTCCATACTGATTGCGTCCAAGGCAGTAGACGTTCGTTTTGGTCGTGTTTGCTTCGTCGATCAACATGCACACATGGTCATTGTGTCCCGCCAGTTGTGTGGCTTTGACGACGCTTTCAGGTTGTGCGCCTGTGGGCAATGAAAGCGGATCTGCCGAGTACGTTACTCGCAGGGGACGCGCAGCAACCCCGATATGTTTGAGTCCTCCAGCAGGTCCGCCTCTCGGGCCCAGGGCTCGTTCGCCCGTCTGACCATTTTTGTTTTGGTCTATGAAGCTTACGATCGGCCACACCCTGGTTGTGTTGAATTCCGGCCACAATGCGATCGGTGGCCAAATCGTACACTCTTCAGGGATGACATTTAATGAACGGTCGCCACAGTTTGCGCGAGGAATGGCCTCATAGCTCATCTTTCCCCAACACCACACATGACCCGCGTCATCGAGCACGCAAGTGTAGGTGCTCCCTGCAACAATACCATGGAGCTTACCTTCGAACGGCGCGCCTGTTTGTTCTGCAAAAAACGTCGTGGTGTTCCCATTGCTTGGCGAGACGGTAACGATGTTTTCAACTGCTGGACTTTGCGTCTTCACCGGATACGGAATGAAGTACGACGTGTTTAACAGTTGGTCCCGAAGGTCCACATATGGATATTCCAAATATGGACGCTCTGGTTGGTAGTCGAGCTGGAGAATGGTGTTGGCGCCCAACTGACCTGATTGAGCCAGCCCCCAACACTTCACGTGTCGTGCGTCTGGATCGCTTGGGTTCTCTGCATCAACAACAGCGCATGTGTGTTGTGCACCCGCTGCGATGTCATAAACGTTGTCGGCCAACCCATCGACGAGTTTGGGTACCGCGATGGTTGTGTTAAGCGCGAAGCTCGTGTTCCCAACGATGCCGTACTCGTTGGTTCCCCAGCAGTAAGCAGTGTACGGCGCCTGTGGCGGGTTGCCAGATGCTGGGTTGTAGTCGGTGTCGATCAGTGCACATGTGTGCTCGTCCCCCAAAACAACTTTCCCGATCCCTGTGTCTTTTGGGAATGCGCGTGCATTCGCATCGGAAAGATCTGGCTTGGAGGCGGACACCGATGTTCCAACGCCAAGTTGTCCTTGATCGTTGAGACCCCAACAGATCAGGCTACGATCTTCCAGGATTGCACAGGCATGCGAGCCACCAGCCGCAATCTCGAGAACAGGTAACGAGATGGCAATGGTATCATCGGGGTTTTTTCTTGCTTGGGTATCGCCCATTCCCAACTGACCTTTTGCGTTCCGGCCCCAACATCGTACTTTTCCTGAGCCAACAGCACAGTTGAACTCATTGCCTGCAGCCACCTGATCGACACAGTAAGCGTCGCATGCGGGCAGTGAATCACAGATGCCGGGGGGGAGGTTGTCGATCTGGCCACACAGCTTGCCCACGTTGTCGCAAATTTGATCTGCGTTGCTCTCGTCGCAGCGACAGGCTGAACTTGTAACTACACCATTCTCTTCTGTTTGCTCGCAAAGAGATGGCGCCGGGCAACCACCACCGCAGTTCTCGACGACGCGCATCACGCCACATTCCATGACCTCGAGCTTGCCGCATTCGAAGTTGTACTCGGCGCAGAGCTCGACCTCGGTCTTGGGCTGGCACATGTCCACTGGCATATCCACGCCCATATCTTCGGGCGTGGTCATGTCCTCAGGTGTGGTCATGTCCTCGGGCGAAGGCATGTCTGCGGCCATCATGTCCGAAGACATATCCGTCGCATCTGGCATGTCCGTCATGGGGCCCATGTCCGTCGTCCCGCCGTTCATGTCAGGCTTTGTGACAACGGGGGGAGGCAGCGGTCGTAGATCTTCTTCGGGGCAGGCCGTGGTGAGTAGCGCTAGCCCGATGAGTAGTGAGAGTCGGCGTTTCATGGAGAGAACTCGTATGTAGATTTCGAGGAAACGAGTGGCTTTTAATGGGGTAAACCACTCTCCCAGTTTGAGGCCATTTTAGCTGTTGCTAGGCTAACCCAGTGAGGGGGCAAAGTCCAGAAGTTGGCTTGCCCACTGCGCTTAGAGGCCGATCAGTCCCGTACCCCACGTAAAACCACTGCCAAAGGCGGCGTGCATGATCAGCGCGCCTTCCTTGATGCGACCGTCTCTTCGGGCGATGTCGAGCGCCATCGGGATGCTCGCGGCGGTGGTGTTGCCGTGATTTTCGATCGTGTGGATGACCTGATCCTCACTCAATCCGAGCTGGGTCGCGAGGTGTTCGTTGATGCGCTGGTTTGCCTGGTGAGGGACCATGATCAGGTCGGCGCGTCTGGCATCGAGGAGCTCGGCGTGGCGCTCGGTCAACGCGCTGATCTCGCGCATTAACGTCGAGATCGCATACCGAAACACCGTTCGGCCATTCATCGTCGGGTAATGCCGCTTGTTGCGGATGTCCTCGACGGTGATGTGCGTGCCACTTCGCGTGCCTGGGCGCTCGCAACAAAGGTGCTCCGCGCCGCTCCCGTCCGCGCCAAGCGTGAGCTCGAGGATTCCTCGCGTCGAGCCCTCTTCGACCTCTTCGCCTTCCAGAATCACTGCGCCAGCGCCATCGCCAAACAACACCGTGATCGCGCGCCCTTCCTCGGAGAAGTCGAGCCCCGCCGAGTGGATCTCGGCGCCAACGACCAATACCCTGTTGTAAACGCCCGCGCGAATCCACGCGTCCGCCACATGCATCGCGTAAAGGTAACCCGAGCACTGGTTGCGCACGTCGAGCGCGGGCAAGCCCGCGACCCCCAACGCATCCTGCAACAAGACCCCGCAGCCAGGGAAGGTCAGGTCCGCCGAGAGCGTCGCAAAGATCAACGCGTCCAGCTCCCTGGCTTCCACTCCCGCGTCTTCCAACGCGCGCTTTGTTGCCAACAAGCCCAGCTCCGAGGTCGTCTGTGAGGCTCTGGCCCAGCGGCGCTCACGGATGCCCGTGCGCTCTTCGATCCACTGCGCGCTCCCGCCTACATAAGCGACAAGCTCCGCGTTGCTCACAATGCGATCTGGCACGTAGTGCCCGGTACCTTTGATGATACTGCGCCTTGGCATCCCTGGCATCCTCGCCAACGTCTATGATGGCTCGAGTTGCTGCCTTGCTCCCATCACGAACCCTGGAGCAATGCTCCAAAACAGGCGTGGTGGCTATGCGTGGTGAAACGACGCTTCAATGTAACTGCTCGTCACAAACTCTGCCACCCCTTACGGCGAGCAGGACGATTTGCCGCACATCCTCGCCGCACATTTTTCAAAAGGTGGAGGGGCTCAACAATTGCTCAACAACTTCTTGCTACCTTCATCCACAGACCGCGAAAAACCGCTTCTTGTGTGGAGGACAACATGTTGGAGCAAAAGAAGAAGATCCTGCTGTCGAGCCTTGTCGCCGGGCTCGCGCTTATGGCGTGTCGCGATGACGCGAGCGAAGACGCGAACAATACGAATAACCATACAAACCACGAGAATCACTCGACCCCTGCAAACCACAAGGAGAACAACACTACCGCTTCGAGCGTCACGTACCACGCAGACGTCGCGCCGATCGTCAGCAAGCGCTGCCTCGGTTGCCACGCTGAAGGGGGCATCGGGCCACTGCGCTTCGAGACCTACGAGCAGTTCTCCACGCTCGCGGATGTCGCGCTGAACTCCATCAAGGAGGGCTCCATGCCCCCCTGGATGCCCGATCCGGAATGTCGCCATTTCCAGGACGAGCGCATCATGCCGGGGGAAGAGGTCGAGATCCTCGAGGCATGGATCGCCGCTGGAAAACCCGAGGGCGATCCTTCCACCGCGCAACCCCTCGAGCCAGAAGCGCCCGCGGCGGCGATCCAGGCAACCCACACCTTGCCGATGCCCGAGCCCTATACCGCAGACGTCGACAAGCTCGACGATTATCGCTGCTTTATCCTCGACCTCGACACATCGAAGGAGCAGTACCTGCGCGCTAGCCAGGTCATCCCCGGTGACGACGTGATCGTGCACCACGTGCTCGTCTACGCGCTGGATCAATCGCTCGAGGAGACCGTGCGAAACGCTGACATGATGGAGGAGGGGCCTGGTTACACTTGCTTTGGCTCGCCGCTCCCCTCCAGCGATGAGGGAAGCGGAAACAACATCTCGAACTTTGGCTCGGGAGGAACCTTCCCCAACCAGATCGGCGCCTGGGTCCCCGGCTCGGTGCCTCAACGCCTCGATGAGAATGTCGGGACGCGCATCGACAAGGGGTCGCTCATCGTCATGCAGGTGCACTACAACTTGCTCAACCCTCAGCAAGAACCCGACGAGTCCGAGCTGTTGCTCGAGCTGACGGACGAAAAACCAGAGTATTTGAGCGTGGTGCGGCCATTGCCGATCCTCGACTTCGAGATCCCCGCGGGCGAGGGCAACTCGGTCTGGACTCGCCCCTACACCAACTACGGCGAGAAGGCCGTGACGATACGTGGCATGTCTCCACACATGCACCAGCTCGGGAAGTCGTTCAACGCGCGCCTCACCCGAGGTGGGAGCGCATCTTGTGGCCTGGAGATCCCCGACTGGGACTTCTCCTGGCAACAGAACTACCGCGTGCTCCCTGGCGAAGATATCGTCCTCGAACCTGGCGACACCATCGAGATCGAGTGCGCCTACGACAACTCACCTGCCAACCAGCCGATCGTCGATGGAAACCAAATCATGCCCGAGACGGTCACATGGGGAGAGGGGACGCTCGACGAGATGTGCCTGCTTTACTTGCAGATGGTCGAGCCTTACAGCGACGTCGCGCCTGCGCCATCGACGCCATGCGAGCCCGTGCAAGGTTGCCTCGACGCGTGCGGTGAGAACCCGTCGCTCGACTGCATCCTCTCGTGTGAAGCGGGGGGCTTGAGCTGCACTTCCTGCGTGCTTCAAGAAGGCGCGACCTGCATGCCGCGCTGCATCCCCAAGGTCTATGCGATGCGCGATTGCTTTACGACCTGTGCCATCGGCGCTGCGATCCTCGGGAGCAACCTTGGCGAGTGCATGAAGGCCGAGTGTGGCATGGGCTATGAGGACTTGCTCGCATGTTCGGACCCGCTCGTGGCCCAGGGCAAGTGCGATGAAGCGCTCGCGACCTGTGGCGCCTCCTTCTAAATAGCAACCAGCGCGAGGGTGTGATTTGCTGGCAAATCACACCCTCGCGCCGTTATGATCGAGGGCGACCCATGGCTGCTGTTTCCATTGACTGCTTTCCGAGTGAGTGCATGTCACGCGTCCTCGTGATCGAAGATGACCGTCAGATCGCAGTGAGCCTCGTCAAAGGGCTCGAACAACACGGCTTCGACGCGCGCAGCGCTTACGATGGCGCGCGTGGTCTGGAGCTCGTGATGCAGTGGGAGCCCGATCTGGTCGTCGTCGACTTGATGCTCCCCGAGGTCGATGGCTTCGAGATCCTCGAGCGCTGTCGAGATCGCACATCCGTCCCCTTTATCGTCCTCACCGCACGCACAGAGCTCGACGCGAGGCTCCAGGCATTCGAGCAGGGCGCCGTCGATTTCTTGAGCAAGCCCTTCTGGCTCGAAGAATTGATCGCGCGCATTCGCCTCAGGCTCGGCATGGGCGCCAGGGAGACCGAGAGCGAGGTCTTCGCCTGGGCGGATGTCTGCTTCGATCTGGACGCCGCGCGCGTCACACGCGATGGCGAGGATCTCGGCCTCACATCCCATGAAGTCAACGTCCTACGCTACCTCGTGCGACGCCCTGGTCGCGCGCTCTCGCGCGACCAGATCGCGCGCGGCGCGCTCAGCATCGATGGTGAAACCAGCGCTCGTACCGTCGACAGCCACATCGCGAGGCTGCGCAAAAAACTCGGTGATGAGGCCGCCGCTTCCATCGCCACCGTGTGGGGCGTCGGGTATCGCTTCGAGGGGGTCAGGTCGTGAAGCTAGGTCGTGGACTCCGCTCTCGACTCCTGGGGCTCTCGGCGCTCGCTGTGATCCTCGTCGGGAGCGTGACTTACTTCCTCACGTTGTGGCAGTTCTTGCCACTCACCGCCATCAATGACGGTCAGTTGATCCTCATGTCCATGGAGCGCGGCGAGAGCGCGAGGTGCGAGGCTGATCCTCGCCGCTGGTCGTTGACCACTCCCGAGGGGATGGTGCTCTATGCGTATGACCACGATACGCTCACCTCGCATAACCCTGACGCGCTCCCGCTCGATGGTGTTCTGCTAAAGCAATTGCGACGCGGAGAGCTTTATCCCGGGAGGTTGTACTTCCGGTTCGGAACGGAAGAGGTCTTTAGAGCGTATGGTGGCTCGTTGTTAACCCGCGTGGCCGATGATGGTCCATGCGCCATCATCCAGCTCACGTGGCCGCTCAGGATGTCCAAGCGACTCCAGGCGGGGTTGCTGTTTTTGGGCCTGCTGCTCGGCGCATGTGTCGCGCTTATTTCCTTTCTGTTCAGTCGCTTTTCGCTCACGCCGCTGCTCGAACGCATTGGAGAGATCAACGCCATGGCGGATCGCGTCGGGCGAGAGGGAGAATCACTGGTGGTCTCCTCGCCGCAGAGAGAGGATGCTGTGGCGCGCGATGAGCTCGACGTGATCGCGCGCGCGCTCGAAGACGCGCATGCCCGCATCCTGAAGGATGCTGACACCTTGCGCCAACGACAGTATGCGCTCGAGCGCCATATCTCCGAGGTGACGCACGATCTTCGCACGCCGCTTACCGCGCTCGGCCTGGCCCTCGAAGAGCTCGCGCGAGGAGCCCGAAACGAGCGCTCCGAGACCGAGATAGAGGCGCTCTCGGTCTCCATCCAGGAGCTCTCCTACATGAGCTCGTTGATCGACAACCTCCGCCTGGGGCTCGATTTGCGCGATGGCGCGCTCCCGCGCCGAGAGGCGCTCGTGGATCTCGGGCAGATCGCAGAAAAGGTCGCGCGCAGGCAACTCCTCGCGGCGAGGCAACGACAGGTCTCGCTCAACTGCGCTTACCCTGATCTTCCTTTGAATGTGCTCGCGGACCCGCTCATGGCCGAGCAGGTCGTCACCAACCTCGTGCAGAACGCCATCATGTACAACGATCCTGGCGGCAACGTCGCGCTCGTGCTCGATGAGACCGAAACGGGATGGCGCCTCATGATCCTCGACGATGGCCCCGGCGTATTGCCCGAGCAGCTCGAGTCTCTCGCCGCGCGAACCTTCCGCACCGACGAGGCCCGCAGCAGAAATCCCGCAGGCGATGGACTCGGGCTGGCCATCGTGCACGCAGTCTGTCAACGTTACGGCTGGTCATTGAGTTTCGATACGGTGGCGCCGCGAGGATTGCGCGTCGAAATCACCGGATCGCTCCAGGAGGTCTCCTCGAACCCTACAGAGAAGGAGGCCAGGCTCGAGGAGAGTTAGCCGCATGGCAAAACCTGCCCAAGAGATCGATATCCTCTACAGAACCGTTGTCGAGCGCGAACGTCAGGGGCCTTACGGCGCGCTGATGCGCTGGATCGCGGCCAGGCCACTTGTCGCTGGCGCCGTCGGTGGCGTCGGCGCCATCGGCATCGCGCTCGCCAGAGGATGGAAGGGCGCCTCGACCTTGCCAGAGGTCGCCGCCATCATCTGCGTCGTCGTCCTGCTTGTCTGGGTCGGTCTGTTCTGGATGATGCGCGGCTTCTTCGAGCGCCAGACCCGCGAGCAGCTCGAGGTCGTGCGCCGCTTGAAGCTCGCTGACAACACGCTCGTCTGGACCGAGGGTCCAAATCAATTGCTCGAGGTCGAGCGCCCGGTCTGGCGCATGTTGCGCGCTCCTGGGGTTGGAGAGCGCGGCGAGCAACCGTGGCCCGTGTGGATTCTCGCCGCAGGAACCGAGGCGCAGTTCGTGCTCGAAACCCGCGTCATGTGGGACGAAGCCAGCAAGCTCGCCGCCGAGGAACACCAGCGCGACGAGCTCCTCCCCTCACACGTGGCCTCTCCCTTCCTCGAACTCGCCAGAGCGCAGCGCCACGATCTCTGACGCCCTTCTCATGAACCACCGACGGTGGCCCGGGAAAAATCCAGGCGCCCTTTTTCAAATCCCATCTTCGCTTCGCTCGGTTTTGAAAAAGGGCGCCTGGATTTTTCCCTCGGCAGAAACGGTCGCGTTCACGAAATAAGATTTGTGGTTGTCCTTGTTCGTGTCATGTTTACACTAATTGTTGTTGGTGTTGGATTTACACAAACGTTCTCTCACCTGGAGAATCCTCATGGCACAACTGCGACGCATCCTCACCTGGCGCCACCTGCGCGCCGAACCGACCATGTACGTCATGCACTACCGAGGCGCCAGGCTCGTGCGCGAGGGGCGCGGGCTCGCCTTCTGGTTTGTCTCGCCATCGACGAGCGTGGTCGAGATCCCGCTCGACCACCGCGAACTCACCTTCCACTTCTCCGGCAGGAGCAACGATTACCAGGAAGTCAGCGTCCAGGGCGTGATCACCTACCGCGTGAGCGAGCCAAAGGTCGTCGCCTCGCGCGTCGACTTCTCACTCGAGCTCAAGCAAGGGCGCTACACCAAGCAACCACTCGAGTCGATCGCGCTGGTGCTCACACAGCTCGGCCAGCAGTTCGCCACCCAGTATGTGGCAGGTCGTGGCCTGGAGCAGGTCCTGTCGGAAGGTTACGACGCCTTGCGTGAGCGCATGATGGCTGGCTTTCATGAATCACACGAGGTCCTGGAGATGGGCCTCGAGGTCGTCTCTGTGCGCGTCTCCGCGATCAAGCCGACCGCCGAGCTCGAGCGCGCGCTGCAAATGCCCACCATGGAGCAAATGCAGCAACGCGCCGACGAGGCAACCTTCCAGCGCCGCGCCCTGGCCGTCGAAAAGGAACGCGCCATTCAGGAGAACGAGCTCGCGACAAAGATCGAGCTCGCGCGCCGCAACGCCACGCTCATCGCGCAGCAGGGCGACAACGAAAAGCGCAAGGCGCAGGATGTGGTCGAAGCCACCAAGATCCGCGTCATGGGTGATGCAGAGCACACGGGCATCCAGGCCGAGGCCGAGGCCGCGCGCATCGTGGCTGTCGAGGGCGCGAGCGTCGACGCCGAGCGACTCAGGATGGAGATCTATCAAAACCTCCCGCCGCATGTCGTGCTGGGATTGGCAGCCCGAGAGCTCGCCAGCAACCTCACGCACATCGACCACCTCAACCTCTCGCCAGACGCCTTCGGGCCGCTCTTGCAGCACCTGATGTCGGCAGGCACCAAGCGCCTGGAGGAGTGATATGAGCGCGCGCACACCGAGAGTCGTCATCGTCACGCGCCCCACCGAGCTCGAGCGCGTGCTCGCCAGACACGGCACCTACGCGCAAGCCGCCTTCGCCATGCGCACCTGGGGCCAGGATATCGAGGTCGTGCGCGCGCGCCACGAGCGCTTCGAGACCGCGCTCGCCGAGGTCATCTCGCAGGTGCCCATGGATTGGCGCCGCGCCAGAGCCTCGCGCGAGCAGCTCGATCGCTTCCTCTTTGCCCCCGAGGATATCGTCATCGCGGTGGGGCAGGATGGTCTGGTGGCAAACGTCGCGAAGTACGTGACCACACAACCTGTGATCGGCATCAACCCCGATCCTGACGAATACGCGGGCGTTTTGGTCAGGCATCACGCGAAGAAAACAAAACGCCTGTTACTCGGCGTCAGCAAGGAGCGATGCGGCATCCAGACGAGACGAATGGTCGTCGCGCGCACCGCGATCGGCATGGAGCTGCGCGCGTTAAACGAGATCTTCGTGGGACACCGCACACATCAAGCCGCGCGCTACGCGATCCATTGCCACGACTGCTCCGAGCGCCAGATCTCATCGGGGTTGATCATCTCGACCGGGACGGGCGCGACGGGGTGGGCGAGTTCGATCTTGGCGCAGCGTGGTAGCCCGATCGAGCCGCCAAAGCCGGAGGAAGGGAAGCTCATCTACCTCGTGCGCGAGGCATACGCGTCCCCCTCATCAGGCACCGGCATCACACAGGGCGCCATCACCGAGGGAGAATCACTCGAGCTGGTATCACAGATGGAGGAGGGGGGCGTCGCCTTTGGCGATGGCATCGAGGACGATCACCTCCCGCTCCCTTTCGGGATGAAGTTGACCGTCTCGCTCGCGCCCGGCGCGCTCCGCCTTGTCGTCGAATAATCTCGATTATCGAGCAAATCAGTTCGAACTCAGGCGCACGACCTTACGCCTGAAGATGCGCTCGAGCGAGGTGAGCAACCCGTCGCTGGGCTCGACCCAGAACTCCTCGGGGAGCACCATCTCTGCGCGTCCGCGCCCATATTCGTGGTCCACCTCGAGGATCAGCATCGTGCGACAATCACCGGGGTGCTCCTTGAGCGCATTTTTGACCCGCTTGAGCTCTCCGTTGGTCAGCTCGGACGCCTGAATATCCACGGTGACCTTGCGCACATACCGCTTCCTCGCTTCCAGCAAGCGCGTGACCTCGGCGGTGCGCACCTTCCCGACGCGCGCGTCGAGATCACCTTCCTCGGTATACTGCCCCTTGATCAGGATCGGCTCGTTGCACTTGAGCGCCTCCTCGTTGGCGTCGAACGCCGAGCTGAACACGAGCACCTCGCACTGCCCGTGCTTGTCCTCGAGCGTCAGGAACGCCATGCGCCCATTGCCTGATTTCAGGGGCCTCTCGCGGTATTCACTGACCACGCCCGCGATGGTCACCTCATCGCGATGGCGCAGGCCACGGCAGTAGGTGATGTCGCTCGTGGAGGTCACGCCATAGAGCGAAATCTCATCCTCGAAGCGGTCGAGCGGGTGCCCCGTCACGTAGAAACCGATCAGAGTACGCTCGAGCTTGAGCAGCTCGCGATCACTCCACGCCTCGACCTCCGGGTAAGTGTCCTCGAGCGCCTCGTCGCGCGCCGCAGGCGCGAGCATCCCGAACAGGCTCGATTGCCCCACCGCCTTGTCGTGCTGCGCCTTCTGGCCGCGATCCACTGCCATCGGGATCGCGGCGAACATCCTGGCCCGCGCCTCGCAGTGGTCGCCGATGTACGTCGAGCCCGCGCGCGGCCCCACGGAGTCAAACGCTCCGCACTTGACCAGCGCCTCGATGGTCCGCTTGTTGATTTTTTTGAGGTCCACCCGTGCGCAGAAGTCATACAGGCTCTTGAACGGCCCATCCTCTCTGGCTTCGATGATGACCTCGATCACGCCAGCGCCGACCCCCTTGATGGCCGCAAGACCGAAGCGGATCTTCCCATCAGTCACCGAGAAGTCGAGCTGTGACTCGTTCACATCGGGCGGCAACACCTCGATGTCCATGTCCTTGGCCTCGTTGATGAAGCGAACGACCTTGTCCGTGTTATCACGGTCGTTCGTCATCAGGGCGGCCATGAACTCGACTTCGAAGTGCGTTTTGAGGTATCCGGTTTGATATGTAATTAAAGCATATGCAGCACTGTGTGATTTGTTGAATCCATAGCCCGCAAAATAAGCCATCAGGTCAAAGATCTCACCAGACTTGGACTCGGGCACTTCGAGCTTGGTGGCACCTTCGACAAAGATCTCGCGTTGCGCGATCATGACCTCGGGCTTTTTCTTACCCATGGCGCGCCTGAGCAAGTCAGCGCCGCCGAGCGAGTAACCCGCCATCACGCGGGCCGTCTGCATGACCTGCTCCTGATAGACCATGACGCCGTAGGTTGGCTTGAGCACATCCTCGAGCCAGGCGTGCGGGTACTCGACGCGCTTTCTCCCGTGCTTGCGGTCGATGAAGTCGTCGACCATGCCTGTCCCGAGAGGACCTGGGCGATAGAGCGCCACGGCAGCGACGATGTCCTCGAAGCAGTCCGGCTTGAGCTTCTTGAGCAATTCCTGGAAGCCCGAGGACTCGAGCTGGAAGACGCCGGTGGTATCACCGGCCGAGATCATCTTGTAGACGCCCCGATCATCGAGCGGGATCGCCTCGATATCGAAGGGCTCTTCCCCCTTGGCCGAGCGCTGCTCGTTGATGATCTTCATCGCCGTTTCGATCACCGTCAGCGTCTTCAAGCCGAGGAAGTCGAACTTGACGAGGCCCGCCTCCTCGACCTCGTTCTTGGCGAACTGGGTGACGATCTCGTCGTTGGCGCCGCGACAAATCGGGACATACTCCCAGAGCGGATCTTCGGAAATCACCACGCCCGCGGCGTGCATGCCTGCCTGCCGGTTGAGGTTCTCGAGCGAGAGCGCGATGTCAAAGAGCGCGTCGATCGTCTTGTCTTCCTGGCGCATTTGCCGAAGCCGTGGCTCCTGGTCGAGCGCCTCCGAGAGCGAGATGCCGAGCACATCCGGGACGAGCTTGGCGAGCCTGTCCGTCTCGCCATACTTCAGCCCCAGCGCGCGCCCCACATCGCGCACCACAGCCTTTGCCTTGAGCTGACCGTAGGTGATGATCTGCCCCACGTTGTCCGACCCGTACTTGTCGGTCACGTACTGGATCACCTCGCCGCGCCGGTTCATACAGAAGTCGATGTCGAAGTCGGGCATCGACACGCGCTCCGGGTTGAGGAAGCGCTCGAACAGCAAGTCATAGGGGAGCGGGTCGATGTTGGTGATGCGCAACGCATACGCCACCAGCGAACCTGCACCCGAGCCGCGGCCCGGACCCACCGGGATGCCTTGCTGCTTCGCCCACGCGATGAAGTCCCAGACGATCAGGAAGTAACCGGGGAAGTCCATCTCGGAGATGATCGCGATCTCGACCTCGAGGCGATCCTCGTACTCGGCGCGATCGACCTCGATTCCCTTCTTCTCGAACTCCTCGAAGCGCTCCTTCAACCCCTCGCGCGAGACATGCCCGAAGTAGGCGTGGATGCGAATATCGGTCGGCGTCAGCTCCGTGTTGGTGTCCTCGAGCTTCTTGAGCAACTTCTCCGGGAGCTTGAAATCTGCGGGGACCTCGAACTCTTCCGGGACACCATATTTGGGGAGGTAAACCTGCCCGAGAGGAATCTTCAGGTCGCACATGTTGGCGATCTTGACCGTGTTCTCACACGCTTCCGGGTGATCCGAGAACGCCTCATACATCTCTTCGGCGCTGCGCACGTAGAGCTGATCGACGTTGTGCTCCATCAGGCGCTCGAGATCGACCGTCTTGGAGAGCTGGATGCTCATGAGCACCGCGTGCGCCTTGGCGTCCTCGCGCTCCAGGTAGTGGCAATCGTTGGTCGCCACGAGCGGGATGCCGAGCTCTTCGGAGAACTCGAACATCACCTCGTTACAGCGCTCTTGCTCGGGGAAGGCGTTGCGCATCACCTCCAGGTAGTAGCGATCTGGTCCGAGCAGGTCGCGAAACTTGATCGCGATCTCTTTTGCCGCGTCCCGGTTGCCCCACAGGATCGACTGGTTGATCTCGCCGCCAAGATCCCCTGAGAGGACGATGATCCCCTCGTGGTACTGCGAGAAGAGTTCGAAGTCGATGCGCGGGATGCCCGTGCGCGGATGCACCCCTTTGAGCCACGCCATCGAGTTGAGATACATCAGGTTCTTGTACCCCTGATGGTTCATCGCGAGCATCGTCAGGTGGTACGACTTGAGCTCTTGCTTGTCCTCGGCGGGCAGGTCGTAGGGCTCCTTGGTGAAGTACATCTCGCAGCCGATGATCGACTTGAGCTCGTTCTTCTTCGCCGCCTTCTGGAAGTCCACCGCGCCATACATGTTGCCATGGTCGGTCATGGCGACGGCGCTCATTCCCATCTCTTTGACGCGCTTCATCAACTTCGGGATCTTGATGGCGCCATCGAGCAAGCTGTACTGCGTGTGCACGTGCAGGTGGACAAAATCAGCCATGATCTTCTCAGCTTCCTTACTCAGGATTCGGAATGAAACGATGGTGAGCGCGAGGCTCGCGCCGATCGTGGTAGCGCAAAAACGCTCGCGACAAAAGAGCGCGTCAGCCCCTTCTTCGCGATTGTGAATGGTAGGTCAGGAGGTGAACGCCTGTCCAGATGATGTCAGGCGGCCAGCGCTCCTTATTTGCGGTTTCTGGCGCGCCATCGCTGGAGGAAGTACGCCGCGCTGACCACGATCCCGTGGTCGATCTCGCCCTTGTCGATCATGTCGAAGAAGTACTCGACCGGGTAGATCTCGACCGAGAGCTCCTCGTGCTCGTCGAAGTCCGTGTCATCCGTCAGCGTCGCGTTCACGCCAAGGAATGTGGTGCAGCGATTGGTCATAAACGCCGGGTTGACGTCGATTTGCCCGATCTGCTCCCAGTAAGCGCATGTGTAACCGGTCTCCTCGCGCAGCTCGCGCGCGGCCGCTTCGGGCATGCTCTCGCCAGGATCGACCGCGCCACCTGGGATCTCGAGCGTGATCTCGTCTGTGCCATGGCGGTATTGGCGCACGAGCACGATGCCATCCTCGGGCGTGATCGCCAGGATGTTGACCCAGTCAGGCGGAGAGACCCACCAAAAGTCAGCCTCGGTGTTTTTGTCCGGGTGCCTGCGCGCGTACTTGCCCACGGAAAAAATAGGCGCCTCGATCAAGGTAACGTTCGAGAGCGTTTCCCACGGTTTTATTTTCATCGTAACGATCCAGTAGACATGGAAGGGGCTTCTCTGTTGTTTTTAGCGCGAGAAGACCCGCTTTGTCATGAGCGAGGTCATTTTCGCACCCGAAAAATGCCTCGTGCATTCAGGTAGTGTCTCTTCGTCGAGGCTCATGACTTCTTTGCTCCCTGTCCAAAACCAATGCCCGAACAATTCCCCGAAAGTGATCGCGAGATGCCAGCGCCCTCGCGCCAGGATGATGACGCCGCCGAGCAGGCGATGTATGTCGCCGCGTTCAAGTTTGCCGCCCTCGCCAGCATCCTTATTACAGGTGTGGCGCTGGTCTGGGCGAGCGATCTTGGCGCGTTCTGGGAGGTCGAACGGTTGAGAGAGACTGTCGCCAACCAGGGCGCGCTTGCTCCCGTGATTTACATCGGGCTGTTCGCGCTCTCGGTGGTCTTCGCGCTCCCCGCGACCGCGATCACGCTGGTCGGCGCGGCCCTCTTCGATCCCGTCCCCGCCTACATCATCATCCTCACGGGGGCGATGCTCGGCGCGGTGGTGAGCTTTGGGCTAGGGAGGTGGCTCGGGAGGGATTTTGTCTCGCACGTGCTCGGAGCGTCGCATCACTCGAAGCTCCTAGAGCGCCTGGAGCGCCTCGACCGCGCGCTCGAAGAGCGCGGGTTTTTGACCATGACTTACTTGCGCCTGGGGCACTTGCCTTACTTCCTGCCAAGCTACATCGGCGCGCTCACCGGGATGTCCTTCAAGGATTACTTCTTCGGGACGCTGGTGGGGAGTATCCCGAACACATTCGTGTTCGTGTTTCTTGGCGACACGCTACGACGAGCCTGGGAGCAAGGCTCATGGTCTGCCTTGCTCGATTGGCGCACACCCGTGGCGCTCGTGCTCGTGCTCGTCAGCGCGCTCCTGCCATTGATTTTGGCGCGGTGGGGGAAATCGAAACCGATGTAAAGGAGCGGCGAGAGCGATGGGCATTGCCACCGCTCTCGCCGCTCCTTTACATCTGTTCTCTGTGAGGGCAAAGGGGGAGGAGAGAGATCACTTCCCGAAGCCAAAGCCGCCCGTTTTTCCTGTCCTCGCTCCATTCGAGCCGGAGCGGATATAGACGCCCGTCACGCTGCCTCCATCATCATATTCATCGCCGCACGCATCCACGACGAACGCGAACAGGATGATCGCCCCTAGGATCAACTGCCAGTGCCGGAGGATACCGAGCACCCCGGAGAACGTGCTCTCATCCTCCTCGTAGTAGTCGTTTTGGTTGTAGATTCTGTGCCCGGAGTAGGAGCTTGGCTCTGTGATATGGGCTCGCGGATCGTAGTGTCCCGGAGAGTCATTGCCCCACGTCGCGCCATCGTTCCAGGAAGAATGAGAGGTCGAAGATGCCGCCGATTCCTGCGCGAACATATGGCCGCAGTGTTGGCAACGGTTGCTGTATTCGAGCGCGACCTTGCCGCCACAACTCGGACAATCTGTCAGTTCATTGACGTCCACGTCGGTCCCCAAGAATAAAATAAAAAGGTGTTGCCGTTATCTGGCAAGACTATGCTTAAGATGACTTGTTCCATCTGTCACGAATAAATACATGACTTGCACAGCATATTCATCCTGAGTGGATGAAAAAAGCGGCGAGGGAGGTGGCGATTGCCACCTCCCTCGCCGCGTTCACGCGGGTCGTGGGGAGCGAGTGATTTTGGAAATCAGTGCCCTGGCGTTCACTTCTTACGGCGGCGGAGACCGAGCATCATTCCGAGCGCTGCGAGCAACCCGAGGCCCATGCCGTTGCCGGACTTGCCTGCGGATTGACAGCCGCCTCCGTCTTCATCGACGTCGCTGTTTCCTGCGCCGCCAAGCTTCTCGCCATCTGTGTCTTGCGAGACCTCGGCGTCCACGAGGTTCCAGCCTTCTTCCTCGCCGCGGCCGTTCGCGCTGGTCACGGCGTCATTGTAATCCGCGCCACCGCCAGCGGACTCATCGTATCCGTAGCCACCAACCCAACGCTCCCAGTCGGCAGGGACACAGAAGCTCTCGGACTCGGCGGGCTCTGGCTCGGGGCAGTCGGTGTTGCCCATTTCGTCGACGTAGCAAGGCGCTGCGCCTCCGCCATATTCGAACGTCTCGCAAATCATGCCTTGCGCGCAGTCCGAATCACTGGTGCAGGACACCTCCTGGAGCTCACAGTACTTGGTGCCGCTTGGCTCGCAGCTCGACTGGCAATCCGAAGGCTCCTCTTCGCAAACCTCGTTGCCGTTCTCGTCAACAGTGCACGTGACGCCCACCGCACAGTCCGAGCAAACCTCATAAGACTCACAGGTGAAGCCGCCACCGCAATCCGCGTCGGCCTGACAGGGCGCGAGGTAGGGGGGCACGCAGTAGCTCTCTTGCTCGGTCATGCACGAGTAATCGGGCTCGTCGTCAGGCGCATCCTCGTCAGCGCCACCGCCGTTGTCGTCCGAGCCCATGTCCGAACCTGACATGGCATCACCGTCGCCGCTACCGCCGTCCGGGTCGACCGTGCCGCCGCCCACGCTGCCCGTCGAGCCACCGCCCGAACAAGCCTCGAAGGTGTAGGTCACGCAAACCAGCCCGCCGCCACATGCCGACGCGCCTTGCGCGGGATCACATTGCTCGGGGGGAGGGGGCACACATCCCATAATCACTTGCGAGTCGCAGTCGGGTTGCTCGCACTCCTCACCCTCGGGGCAAGCGATCGCTGGACACGTCTCGGCGCCGATCTCTTCGCAGGTGTAACCGTTGCTGCAATCGGCATCCGTCGTACACTCGCCGCTGTCTGCGAACGAAGGGGTGGCGATAAGCAAACAAGCGCTGGTGAGCAACATCGTGGAGAGCTTCTTATTCATGGTCTCTTTCCTTTCTAAAAACGTCCGTGGAGGAGTTGTCGGGTCGAGTGCGAATCACGCTCATTTCCTTGAGCGAGTTTTGTGCCAATCTCCACGAAAAAGATCTGAGAGGTGCTTCTTCTTCCCATTTTACAATGGTCTGCGTTGCATTCCCAGAAACTGGGGCGAGTCTTTTGTGCGATCCTGGCCTCGGAAATATCGTGAGATCTTCCCTCCCCCTCAAAAAATCGTTGGGGTAGCGCTTATCCGTAAATGTGGAGTGATGCCCTGCTCGTGCTCCAACTGTTCGATTATCGAACAGTTGGGATGAAGTGATCCATAATCGAACACCCGTTCTGGATCACCTGGCCCTTCCAGGAAAATGATGGTTTTGGTCGAACGTCAGGTTTCATGCGCCTCTTCGGTTGTTTGATGTCAGTTGGCACTCCCCTTGCTCTGGTTCAGGGCAGAAGTCACATCACGGGTGGGTCAGCGCCCGGCGGCAGAAACCAGCGCGAGAGAGAGGTTGAAGATGAAGATCACGTTTTGGGGTACGCGCGGAAGCATCCCGGTATCAGGCGCACGTTTCGTGCGGCACGGTGGCGCCACGACTTGCCTCGAGATCGAGGCCGAGGACGAGCGCGTGATCATCGACTGTGGATCTGGCCTCGCAGAGCTCGGCCGAGCCAAGGGCTTCTCGCTCGACCGCGCCTCGTTTTACCAGACGCACTTGCACTGGGATCACGTCCAGGGATTCCCATTCTTCTCCTCGTTGTTTAACCCCAACGCCGAGTTTTCGCTGCACGCGGTGCCGCGTGAAGGCGCCTCGCTCCACCAGGTGCTCGGAGATCAGATGAAGCGGCCGACGTTCCCGGTCGGGCTCGACATCATCCCGGCCAAGCTCTCCTTTCACGACCTCGCCATCGAAGGGAGCGCCAGGCATGGCGACCTCGAGGTGAGCTGGACGGAGATGTGCCACCCTTCGGGCTCGAGCGCCTTTCGCATCGGGCGTGAGGGGCAGAGCCTGGTCTTCTCGGGTGATGTCGAGGTCGAGCAGGGGTGCAAGGATAAGCTCATCGAGTTCGCGAAGGGCGCGCAGGTGCTCGTGATGGACGCGCAATACTTCCCCGAGGAGTACGCGCAGCGCGTTGGCTTCGGGCACTCCACGCCGCTCGATGCCGTCGAGGTCGCGATCGCTGCTGGCGTCGAGCGCCTGATCATGACGCACCATGACCCCGCGCACGACGACCTCACGCTCGCGCGCAAGCTCAAGCTCGCGCGCGACGCCGCGGGCAATAAATTGTTCGTCGAAAACGCCTTTGATCGCATGGAGATCGAGGTTCCCCCTGCGCCAACGCCCTGTGCGGTGGCGTCCTGATGCACTCACACGACTTTGGCCCATGGGGAGAGGCTGCTACACTCGAGGACAACGCCCAGACTTCGTCCACGTATCGTCGAGACCACAGGTCCGGCAAACTCGAGCGGCACGAGCTCCTCTCCATGGATGACAACGCACTCCTGCTGGCCCTCGGTGAGTTGATCTCACAGGAAATCAGCGCGACCCAACTTCTGGAACGCCTCGTCGATGTCATCGCGCGCGCGATGAACGCCGATCGAGGGACCATTTATCTGCTCGATCGCGAGCGGCACGAGCTCGTCTCGGTCGCTGCGCACTTGCCAGAGCTCGAGGAGCTTCGCGTCCCACTCCATCAAGGCGTCGCCGGTTACGTCGCGCGCACCGGGCGCATGGTCAACACGCCGCACAGCGACTCCGACGTGCGCTTTTATCCTGGCGTCGACGCCGAGACCGGTTACACCACACGCAGCATGCTCGCCGGGCCGCTCTACGACAGCGAGGGGGAGCTTCTCGGCGTCGTGCAGGTGTTAAACAAGCAGGACGCGAGCGGGTTTAGCGAGCGCGACGAGATCCTCCTCGAGAGGATCTCCAAACAGGCCGCCTCTCTCATCGAAGAGACCACGCTGGCGACCCCTCCAAACTTCGTGCCCGCGCCAGCGCTCCCTGAAGCGGAACCTCCGCTGCTTGGCGAGCGCTTTAACCGGGTGATCGGCACCGGTCAGGCGATGCGCGAGGTCTTCCAGACCATCAGCAAGGTCGCGCCCACCGAGGCCACGGTGCTGATTCGCGGCGAATCGGGGACGGGGAAGACCGTGATCGCTCGGGCGTTGCACTTTAACTCGCGTCGGCGCGGCGAGGCGTTTGTTCATGTGGATTCGACAACCTTGCCCGAGACCTTGATCGAGAACGAGCTGTTCGGGCACGAGCGCGGCGCTTACACCGGCGCGCACGAGCGCAAGATCGGGCGCGTCGAGGCAGCCTCTGGCGGGACGTTGTTCCTCGACGAGATCGGGGACGTGCCGCTCTCGGTGCAAGGCAAGCTGTTGACGCTGTTGCAGGATCGCACCTTCTCGCGCGTTGGTGGGACCGCGCGCATGACCGCAGATATTCGCATCATCGCCGCGACCAACCGCGACCTCGAGTCGCTGGTGCATCAGGGGAAGTTTCGCGAGGACCTCTATTACAGGCTGCGCGTGGTGCAGGTGCGCATGCCATCACTGCGCGAGCGAGGTCGCGAGGATCTGCTCGCGCTGATCAACCACTTCGTCTCGCAGACCTCGAAGCGCCACGGTCGAACCATCAGGCGTGTGCGTCAGGATGCGCTCCAGATGTTGCTCGGGTATTCATGGCCAGGGAACGTGCGCGAGCTGGAGAACTGCATCGAGGCGGCGGTGATTTTTGCAGAAGGCGAAATCACACCCTCGACGCTGTCGCTCCCGAGACCTGGGACCACGCGCAAACTGCGCGCGATAAATCAGGATTTTGGCCCGCAGACGATGGAGATCCCGCTCGATCCCGAGACCATCGAGATCGAACCCCCTCCAGAGCCTTTCGCCGACGAGCCCACATTGCGCGAGCTCGAGGCGCGCTACATCGAGTACTTGCTCACGCTCTACGATGGGAACCGCTCCGCGTGCGCGAGGACGCTCGACATTGGCCGAAACACGCTGCTGCGCAAGATGAAAGAGTACGACCTCGAGTGAGTATCAATGCTCGTGGCCATGCTCGCCATGCTCGCCATGCTCGCCATGCTCGTGGTCGCCGTGTTCACCGTGCTCGTGGTCGCCGTGATCGTGGTCGGCCTCGACCGCCTTCTCCTTTTGCTTGGCGTGCGCGCCCGGATCGTATTGCTTGAGCATCATGCCGCATTCGGGGCACTTGCCATTTTCTGGCTTCTCGGTGGCGGCCCAGTGCACCGTCCCCATATCACAGTACCACGCGCCCGAGGGGAGCTGCTCGGGCTTGATGGCGGGGTCGAATTTTTGCCCCTTGGCGGCAACCTCGACTTTGGCTGTTGGTGTCGTCTCTACCTCGGGCGTCGATTCCGCTGGAGGTGTCGTGTTGACTTCCTCTTTATGCTCGTGACCGTTTTCGCCATGTTCATGGCCGTGCTCGCTGCCTTCTTTCTTCTCGCAACCTGTGGTGATCGCGGTCGCGAAGACGAGCGCGAGGGCGAGGGTAATGTTCTTGAACATGTCAGCTAACTCCTTGATGGGGATGAAGTATGTGCAAACAGGAGGCTCGCCTCATGCGACCTCGTGGTTTGATTTTCGAGACGAGAAGTCTCCAAAGCGCAGGTAGAGCGCGGGAACGACAATCATATTGAGCAACGTCGAGGTGACAAGGCCGCACAGGATCACGATGGCCATCGGCGCCTGGATCTCACTCCCTGGCATCCCTGCCTTGATCGCCAGAGGGATAAGCCCCAGGCCGCTGGCGAGCGCCGTCATCAGGATCGGCGCCACGCGCTCGAGCGCCCCCTTCATCACGGCCTCTCTCGCATCAGTGATCCCCTCCTCGTCGTGAACGTGGCGGATATGCGAGATCATCAGCAGCCCATTGCGCGTCGCGATGCCAAACAGCGTGATAAACCCGATCATCGACGCGACAGAGAGCACGCCGTCGAGCAAAAAGACGCCCGCAACCCCTCCGATCATCGCCAGCGGCAGGTTCACCATCACGAGCACCGCGTCTTTCCATCGCCCGAGCGAGAGAAAGAGCAAGAAGAAGATCCCCAACACCACGGCTCCCGTGAGCCAGCCCAGAACGCGCGATGCCTCCGTGGCGCTCTCGAACTGGCCGCCATACTCGACGTGGTAGCCGTCTGGCATGGGCACGCTCTCCTCGATTCTCTCGCGGATCGCCTCCACGCGCCCCACGAGGTCTGCGTCGCTGACGTTGCAAGAGACCACGATCTTGCGCTGCGCGAGCTCCCGGCTGATCTGGTTCGGCCTCCGGTCTCGCTCGATCCTCGCCAACGTATGCAGAGGAACCCGCGCGCCATCAGGGGTTGCGATAAGGAGCTGTCGGATTTGCTCGAGCTCCCTTGTCGACTCCGGCTGCAAGCGCAAGGTCAGGTCGAACCCTCGCTGCCCCTCGAGGACGCGGGTGAGCTTGTGGCCGACGAGCGAGATCTCCACGGCTTCGGCCACATCTCGGATGTGGAGCCCGTGGCGCGCGATGGCCGCTCGGTTGAAGTCGATGGTGACAAAGGGGATGTCGAGCTGCTGCTCGACGTTCAGATCCACGAGCCCCTCGATGTTCGAGATTTGATCGCGTGTCGTGTTCGCCAACCTGCGCAGCTCGCGCAAATCTGGCCCGAAGATCTTGATCGCGATGTTCGCGCGCGTGCCCGACAACATGTGATCGATGCGGTGGCTGATCGGTTGCCCGATGGTGATGTTCATCCCAGGAATGCTCCCCAACTCCTGGCGTAGTGAGGCCAGGAGCGCCTCGCGTGAGCGCTCTCCCATCTTCAGGTTGACGTCGATCTCGGCCGCGTTCACGCCCTGTGCGTGCTCGTCGTACTCGGCGCGACCTGTCCTGCGAGAGGTCGACACGACCTCCGGGTGTGAGAGCAGGATCGCTTCGATCCGATCCCCCAACCTGTCCGAGGTCTCGAGAGAAGTCCCCGGCAATGTCACCGCGCTGATGGTCAAGGTGCCCTCGTTGAACTCGGGCAAGAAGGAGCGCCCCATGTGAAACAGCCCGAATATTGCCGCCGCGAGCCCTACCAGTGAGAATAACGAGACGAGCTTCCATCGTGGCAACGCGACGCGCAGAATTGGGCGGTAGATGTCCTTTATCCAGATGAGCAGGCGCCCTTCGCGCTCCTCCGGGTCGATCTTGTCTGGAGGCGGCAGCAGCACGGAGCAGAGCGCTGGCGTGACCGTCAGCGCGACCAACAGCGAGGCCGCCAGCGAGACGACGTAGGCGACCCCGAGAGGTTGCAAGAGGCGGCCTTCCACGCCCGCCAAAAAGAAGAGCGGCAGGAACACCAACAGGATGATCAGCGTCGCGAAGACGATCGAGGCGCGCACTTCCTTGCTCGCTTCGAAAATCACCGTCATCGCCGCGCGCCTCTCGCTTGCCGGGAGCTGTGATTCCTGACGCAGCCTGCGCACCACATTCTCCACGTCCACGATGGCGTCGTCGACGAGCGCGCCCACAGCGATCGCCATCCCACCGAGCGTCATCGTGTTGATGGTCCCTCCCAAAAGATCCAGCGTCACGATCGCCGCGAGCAAGGAGAGCGGGATGGCGATCGCTGTGATCGCCGTGGCGCGTGGGCTCGCCAAAAAGAGGAGCAGGATCAGCACGACCAGGATGGCGCCATCGCGCAAGGCGTGGAGCACGTTCTCGACGGCGACCTCGATGAAGTCTGCCTGGCGGAAGATCTCGCGGTGCAGCTCGATCTCTTCGGGGAGGTCGCGCTCCATCTCGTCGAGGACGCCGTCGATCCTCTCGGTCAGCTCGAGCGTGTTCGCGCCAGGTTGCTTCTGGATGCCCAGGATCACCGCGTCGTCACCGTTGAACGAGCCCACTCCTCGAACAGGCGCAGGTCCAACCTTGACCTGCGCGACATCCTCTACGGTGACGGCGCGACCTCCGTGGGTGATGATGGCGGTTTGCGCGATTTCGTCGAGCCGATCGATGCGCCCCAGACCGTAGAGCAAATACTCGCGGCCATTCTCCTCCATAAAGCCTGCGGAGACGTTCTCGTTGCTCTGCTCGAGCGCGTGCGCGACCTGCTCCAGCGTGACCTGGTGCGCCGCGAGCCGCGTCGGATCGACATGAACCTGGTATTGCTTGACGCCACCGCCCAGGGTGATGACCTGCGAGACACCAGGGATCGCCAGCAGTCGCCGCCGCACGTTCCAGTCTGCCTCGCTGCGCAGTGCGAGCTTGTCTGCGTCCTTCGAAGTCATCGCCACGAACATGATCTCGCCCATGATCGAGGAGATCGGCCCCATGGTCGGCGCGTCGACCTCGGGAGGGAGCTGCGAGCGAACCTGTTGCAACCTCTCGGAGACGATCTGACGCGCGCGATAAATGTCCGTGCCCCACTCGAACTCGACCCAGACGACGGCGTTGCCGATGCCTGTCGCAGAGCGCACGCGCCGCACGCCATCCGCGCCATTGAGCGCGGCCTCGATCGGGTAAGTGATCTGGCTCTCGACCTCTTCTGGGGCTGCGCCGTGGGCCTCGACGACCACGGTCACGCTCGGCGCGGTGAGATCGGGGAAGACGTCCACGGGCATATGAACCGCGCGCCAGCTTCCCCAGATAAAGAGCGCCAGCGCCGCGAGCAATACCAGCGCGCGCTGCCTCAGCGACCATCGAATCAATCCGTCGATCATGACAACTCCCTCAATGCGCGTGGCCATGACCCACGGAACCTGTCGAGGTCCCCGCGAGCTTCACGTAGTAAGCGCCATCGGTGACAACGCGCGCCCCCGGCTCGAGCCCGGAGAGGATCTCGACCTTGTCTCGATCGCGCGTGCCCAGGCGAACCATGCGGCGCTCGAAGCGTTCTCCGCCCACCATCACGTAGACCACATCGACCCCCTTCTCTTCGAGGATCGCGCTCGCTGGAACCACGAGCGCTTCACGCTCGGGGCCATTCCAGATGTGCGCCTCGACGAAGGCGCCCGCGCGCAACCTCGGATCTGGTTGCTGGGGACCGAGCGTGAAAATCAATGGGGCGGTGCGCGTCACAGGGTCGATCACGCTCGAGAAGCTCACCAGCGCTGCGTCTCCGGTGAGTGTGTCCACCTCGAGGGTGGTGCTCGCGTCGAGTGAAAACCACGCACCGCTCGGTTTCGTGAAGTTCGCGAGGTTGGCCTCGGGGACGTGCGCGACGAGCCAGAGCGAGGCGTTGTCGATGATCTCGAAGAGCGCGTCGCCGCCCATTGTGAATCCTCCATCGAGCGCCTGGCGTCTGGTGATCGTGCCCTTGATGGGGCTCCTGACCGCGACGCGTCCTGCCGCGTCTCCCCCCTTGCTCGCGAGGTTGCGAAATTGCTTGAGGCGTGCGCGCGATTGCGCGAGCTCGATCCTGGCGAGCGACGCCTCGCTTTCTGCTTCCTGGAGCCTTCGCTCGGGCAAGGCCCCCTGCGTGGTGAGCCCCTTGATTCGCTCGCGCTCGCGCTCTGCGCGGGCGAGCTCGACCTGTGCTTTCTGCTCTTCGGCCCGGAGTCGCGAGACTTCGCTCGCGCCAAGGCTTGGCGAGACGTAGGCGAGGACATCGCCCGCCTCGACCTCGGCGCCGACCTCGGGGAATCCCTCTTTGGGAGGCGTGATGCGACCGGCAAACGGCGCGTTGACCTTTGCTTCCCCTCCATCTGCTGCCCTGATCGTGGCATGTACGGGGAAGGATGGGCGGAGCGTTGCCCGCGCGATATCGCGTGTGGCGAAGTCGAGCGCCCACTGCTCCTCCTTGCTCAGTGAGATCAGCTCGCGGCCGCTCTCTCTTCGCGCGGCCTCTGCTTCCTTTGCCGTCTTGTAAACCTGGTGCTTGCCCAGCGAGAACCTCACGGTCTCGCCGCTCTTGACGAGCAGCGCGAACAGCTCCCGCTCTCCGGGGTATTTGGGCGCCACGCTCGCGCCGAATACGCCGACGCGCGCAGAGGTTGCCTCCCAGCGCTCACCAGGGCTCTCCTGACTGGTCAACACGATCGACAGCTTCTCCGCCTCGCTCGGGCCATAGCTCTCGAGTTGGGTCAGGTGCATGTCAAAAGAGGAGGTCTTGCCCGCGACGAGCGCTGGAAAGTCGACGGTGAGTTCGAGCCCCGATGTGACCGCGATCGCGCCACGAAGCTCGCGCTCTGGCCCGTGCGCGGCGTGATCGTCGTGCCCGCCATGGCCTCCGTGGGCGTGACCCTGTCCATGCTCGTGGCCATGGTCGTCTGTGGCCGCGCCCTGGCACCCCAAAATCAGGGAGGCCATGGTGATAAACGCCAGCGCGAGCAGCGCGCGGCGGTGATTTTCGTAACCTTGCATATCGATCACTCCCCTCTACGGGATGGCGCAAACTGCGTCGCGGTATTGGATGTCGTGCGCTCTCGCTCGGGCGATCAGCTCTCCGTGATGAAGCTTTGCCTGCATCACGCTCCGGTGCGCATCGATGACAGCGAGGATGCTCGCTTCATCTCCTTCATAAGCCTGATTGGCGAGCTCGAGCAGCCTCTCGGCGCGCGCGATCCCTTCACTTCGGTAACGCTCGGCGGCCTCGACGAGCTGTGTGGTCTGGTGCGCGTGCTGTCTGGCCGCTGATTGGCGCTGGTGCATGGCGAGCGCGCGTTCGTTCTCCTCTCGCTTCACGGTTGCCTCCGCCAGTAAGCGCTCGCCGCGAACCTTTGCTGGAGCAACCAACGGGATGCTCCCCATCAAGACAAAACCGTGGAAGCGTTGCTCTCCCTGGCGCCCGCCGAGGTATCCGCCGCCCAGCGTGGGATCTGGGACGAGGTTCCTGGAGGTTGCTTCCACACCTTCACGCCAGTGGTCGATCGCTTTGGCGTCGGCGATGAGCTGAGGACATCGCTCGATTTGCTCCAGCGCACGTTCTGGCGTGCTGTTTACAGGAGAGGGCGCGAGCACACCGCTCGGTTTGACGCTGGCCATGGCGTTGCCCATCCAGGACGCCAACTCCATTCGCGCGGCACTCGAATCACTGCGTTCGACGGCGATCCTTGCTTCGGATTCCGCGATCTCGACGCGGACGCGCTCGAGGTCGTATGGCGAACTCTCGCCAGCATCCACGCGCTTTTGGAGTGCGTCCTCGAACGCCTCGAGCTGCGCGTGCAGGGCCTCTCTGATTTGTATGCGCTCTTGCAGCCAGAGCGTCCGGTAGAAGAGCTCTCTGGCGCGCGTGACCCGCTCCAACCGCAACGCTTCTGTTCTGGCATCCTGGCTCGCGAGGTTGGCTCGCGCGGTAGCAATTTGTCCATCTCGCCGCTTCGAGAGCGAGAGCGTCTGTTGCACGGTCAGGTTGTTCTCGATCATCAAACCACCCGGTTGGTTCGATTGCTCGCGGCCCAGTGAGAGCGTCGGTGTGCGGCGAGAGCGAGCGCTCTCTATCATCCCCTCGCCGCGCGCGTGCTCGGCGGATGCGATCGACTCGAAGGCTCGGTTTTCGAGCACCGCGATGATGTAGCGCGCCTCGTCCATGACCACCTCCTCCTGTTCAGGAGGTGAGGCCGCGAGCAACAGCGTGGTGAGTGCTGCCAGAGACAACGCCAGCGCTCTCGTGTTCGGCTTTAAAAACCGACCTTCGATCGGTTTTTTGGGCCGCGTCAGATTCGAATGAGAAGGGATGTGCAAAGGCATCGTGGATCAACCCCCGATAAGAGACAGGACGAGCGTCTCGAGCCCGTGGTGCATGTGTTCTGCTGCGGTGAACGCGGCGATGGAGAGCAGGGCAGCGAGCCACCCTGCCCATGTGTGCGCGCGTTGTTCGCGCGGTGTGTCCTCGAGCAGCGCTCGCACACGCACCTCGAAGCCCTTGGCGCTCACGCCGAGCGCGCCGCATGGGACCGTCGTGCCGTGTGCGCGTTCGATGCGCAAGAGCGTTTCGGCCACGAGCAGGCGATCGCCGACGATTTCGGCGGCGCGCTCATCGCAGATGCGCTCGCGCGCGATATCGAGAATGTCGAGGATTTGCGCGCGTGTTTCGGGAAACATCAGGCTGCCCAAAACGCGCGCGAGTGATTTTCGGAGCACATCTCTGTGGGCGATGTGCGTGCGCTCGTGCTCCTTGACCACAACCAGCGATGACTCGTCGAGCAGGGCGCCCATGCCCCGCGAGACGAAAATTCGTCCCACAGGCCAGCCCATCACCATCGCCTGTGGTTGCTCGGTCGACAAAAGCCTGACATCTGCGTCCTCGCTCGCTGTACTCAACGCGTGGAAGTCTGCGGCGAGAGCACGGGTCCTCATGATCATCCTCGCCTCACCGAAGATCCCGCGCGCGATCAAAATCACTGGCGCCATCGCCAGGACCACGACGCCCCAGTGAAGAGGTGGCGGCGCGCTGTGCAAGAAACACAGATGGAACGCGTGGTGGACATGGTGACCGCAATGATCCGAGAGGACGCCAAACAGGTCGAGCAATGAGGGAAAGAACGCCAGCAAGGGCATCGCCAGCGCGCAGAGCAATGGCGTGGCGAGCAGCGCGAGCATCGCACTGCTTTGTCGCCTGGGCGTGAGCTTCTCCATGAACCTCGCCAGGAGGCGCCAGGAGAGTCTGATCGCCAGCGCTGCTCCGAGGCAAGCCACCGAAGAGAGCGCCAACGTGAGCGCGAGCCAACTCTCGACCTTCATTTCTTGCCTCGATCCTGGCGACGCCTGGCGACGAGCTCCTCGAGCTCGGCGAGCGTGTCCTCTCCAGCGCGGGCGGCGAGGTTGACAAACGCTTCGAGCGCCACGCTGGGGCTCGGGCCTGCGACCTGCTCGATCAGCTCACCGACGAGGCGTTCGGTCAGCTCTTGCCTGCTGATCTTGCTGCTGTAGAGGTGCGCGTGGCCTTCCTTGCGTCGGCGCAACAACTTCTTCTCCCAGAGCCGCTTGAACGCAGACTGAACGGTGTTGTGGGTGATCCCGCGAGGCTCGCCAAGCACTTGATGCGCGCTCTTGATATCGACCTCTCCCTGCTCCCACACGTGCTCGAGCACCTCGAGCTCCAGATCTCCGAGTTTTGGATTGTCCATCGTCGTTTGCTCGCCTGGAAAAATGAAAACGAGGATACAAAAACCGACTCGTGGTCGGTTTTTGTATCCTCGGACAGGGTGGCGGATAGAAAACCGATCGTCAATCGGTTTCTTCTCTCGTTGGCCAGGAACCCATCAAATAGTGCGACACGAGCCACGCATGAGAGAGCGGCTTGGACAGGTTATGCACATCCCCATTGGTCTCGTAGTCGAGCAAAACCACCGGCTTTTCTGCGGCGAGAGCGCCAAGTTTTTCGAGCTCCTCGCCGCAATATTCTTCCAGGGTCCAGGCGTAGGCGGGCAGGTAGATCTGGAACCGCGCCTCCAGATAACTCAGCAGCTCACCCTCCTCACCGCCAGCGAGATGGCCGCGCACGTCGCCATACTTTCTCACCGTGCGCTTGAGCCCCTTCATATTCGTGACCTCCAGCTTGGAGAGGTCGATCCCTTCCTTCTCGAAGACCTTGAGCCCTTGCCACAACCCCTCCACGCTCTGGCTCGTGAGGATATCCCAGGTCGGTACGGGAATGTCCCCGTGCGGGTAGAACGGGCTAAACTTGACCCATGGATCTTCTGCGCGCGAGGTCACGTCGATGATGTGGTGGTCGGGGTACTTCTTCTCGAGCTTCTCGCGCGGCGTGTGCCTGCTGTGGACAAGGATCTTATGCACGGTCTCGCTCCTCCTTTGATCGTGTGATTTCTAACCTCTTCAAAGAGGAGGAAGCCGAGAGATTATTCCTTCGTGTTTGTTTTACACAGTGTGTCGGCACCACGGGCGTGGTGCCGAGCAACCGAAGGAGGCGACCTTTTTTTCGACCAGGTGCGGTAAACCAACCAGGGTGGTAAAAAGGTCGGCACCTTCGGTTTCGGGCGTGGTCGGTGGGGGTCACGAGGAGGGGTGG
>JAYZVO010000178.1:0-9209 GCA_036155555.1 Myxococcota bacterium | reverse complement strand
GGAGACCACAGCGGATATTCCGGCGTAGCTCAGTCGGTAGAGCAAGCGGCTGTTAACCGCTCGGTCGTTGGTTCGAGTCCAACCGCCGGAGTTTAAAAGAAAAACCCGAGACCAATTGGTCTCGGGTTTTTTGTTTTGGTCGCGACACCCGGCGCGCCTCAAATACGCACGGCGTACACGCAGATCTCCTGCCGATTGTGATAGAGCTGCGTCGAATCCACGATCTTCAACCTCATCCCTTCGATGCGCGCGAGCATCCAGGGGAGCCTGTCGAGCAGCTCGAGCTTGTTCATCTTTAATGTGATGAGCGCGCCGCGAAGGTTTGGCAGCCGCTGACCGAGGCGCTCCAGGTGCTTGAGCGTGAGCAACGGAGAGAGGTTGACGTCGAAGAACAACCACTTCACCTCTTCCATGTCTTGTGGTGAGAGAGGGGCGAACTCGAACGCTCGAGCGAGGTGTTGGAAGTTCGGGTGGTCGAGCACCACGTCCGCCATTTTGGCTGGATCGACTCCCAACACCCGCGCGCCTCGTTCGAGCAGGTTGAAGCTCCCACCTCCCGGCGCGCAGCCAATGTCGAGCACCAGATCCCCCGGCGAGAGCGCGAGCTTTGACCACCAGAGCGCCTCTTCCACCTTCGACCACACGCGCGAAGACGCGTCGTCTGGCCGATGGGACGTCGGAGGGCGGCTCGCAGGCGTCTCGCCGCGCCCGCTTGATTGCCTGTGCCACCCCACCCAGACGACGCCTGGGTCGACCTCGATCAGATCGAACACGACCTCGCCAGCTCGCGCGGGCTCATTGATTCTCCATCCTGGCGCGCGTTCACGCAGTCGCGACGCGAGTGATTCTCCCGCCACCCAGGATGCGGCGGGGATGTCCGGGCTGGCGCTCTCCTCGTTCGCCGCACGATCCGATCCCTCGCGTGCGACCACGTGCACCACATCCGGCGTCATCGAGAGCGCTTCGTAGGCGGTGATGCTCGCAGAGATCCAATCCTCCTCGGGGAGTCGACCCAGGCTCTCGCCCCAGACCCTGGCGAAAGGGGAGGGGGCAGGGCGAGAAGCACCGAGTTGTTCGGGGACTTCTCGCTTGAACGTGATGAAGCCAGGGCGCGAGAAGGCAAAGCGCGCGTTTGGGTCTTGCTGGATGACGCTGCGCTTGACCCAGGATTCCATCCCTGGTTGGCAGAGCACGAAGAAAAAGGATGCCATCGAAGCTGTTGCTCCTGAGTCGTGTTTCCCATCGCCCGACGCGGTTTCACCACGGCGCGCTCCTGCAATGGCGCAGTCGAGCCGGGTGGCCTGTCGTCTCGTGGTAGAGGGGCCTGGGATGTTTGATCTTTGTGGGGAGTCTAAAAAGAAAACCCGAGACCTCGAGGTCTCGGGTTTTTTTGTTCGAACCTGAGTTCGAGTTACCTGACGCCGAGGCGCTGCCTCACGGCGTCGTGCATAAAGCGTGGGAAGTGCAGGCCGTGCGTGGGGACAAGCGCCATCCAGTCATCGCGTCGGATGTTGTGACGGCATCGCAGCGCGCCACAACCACAGGAGAAGTCCTGGTCGACGTTGACGATGAAGTTGGCGTAGTCGATCGTCAGCTCCTCGCCAGCCTCGATATCCTGCACCGCGATGATGTCATCGTCAGTGCCATAGATCATGTTGGGCTCGCAGCTGTGGTTCATAAAGTTCGAGATATGCTGCGCGCGCTCCCAGTCAAAGGTCCCGATCATCTGCCCGAAGCTGATGTCGTAGGCATATCGCAAGTAGCGCTGGCGCTGTGGTTCAGGCAGCGCGGCGACCTCCTCGATGTCGAGGGTGTCCCAACCACGCGCTTCATCTTCGACCCAGTCATCATGGGTAAAGAGCACCGTTCCTGCTTCGATCGGGCGCGTCGCGAAGATCCCGTGGTGTTGGTTGTCGCGCAACCGCTTCTCGTACATCGTCTCCTCCAGTGGGGATGCATGATCGCCAGGCGTGCGCTCGCCAAATCGAGCGCGACGTCGGATTGATTTTTGATAAGGGAAGGGTGCCCTCCTGAACGCAGAGGGACTTCTCGTACTCGAGCAGAATTTAGGTCGCTTTTGTCGCGCGTCAACGCGAATCGATGACGACCCTCTCCCAATTTTTAGCGCCGATTTTAGGAGGGATAAATCGCGTCTTCGTGTGGAGTCGCTCGAGCATGGACGCGAGCGATCCTCAACCGAACTTCTTCTCGTGTTTGTCGACGGTCGAGGCGACCTTGCTGTAGGCCTGCCGCACGAGCGCGCCCAGGTCCAACTCCCCGCCGATTGCGCCCGGCGCCAGCTTTCGCGCGTGCGCCGTGGCGAGGTTGTCGACCTCGCTACAGAGTTCGACGAGCTCGTCCACCCAACCTCGAAAATCACTGGCCGCCCCCGCGCGAGGTTCCAGCACCCACTTGAGCGTGGGGTGAAAGAGCAAACCTCCGACGAGGGGGATGTCCGCCCAGGTCAGCGTGTCATCGACGTGCATCGTGCGCGACGTCTTGTGGATGGCGATCACGGAGGAGAAGTGGAGCTTCTCGTCCTCGGGGATAAGCTCCACGCCCGCAGGGACGGTGAAGATGAAGTCGTCGGCGTAGTGCTCTTCGAGCTCCGAGCTATCGCTTCTCCACGGCTCCCAGTTCACCTCGGGCGCGCGGGCGACGTGCCGGTCCGTGCCGTATTGCTTCGCGCCGGGGAACTTCTGGGCGATGCGCTTGACGTGGATCGTGTGGAAGGGGTGGAGGTGGATCACGGCCTCGATGGCGTCGCCGCCATCGGTCAGCGCGCGGACCTTGTCCTCGGTGGCCTGGTCGAAGGTGTAGGCGTCGAGCAAGACGAACTTTCCATTCGAGAGCTTCGCCAACGAGGTCTGCGTCCCGATCTCGACGATGCCCCCGATCTTGAACGATCCTCGAATGTTCCAGAACCCAGGCCCCATCTCCACGATTCGATCTGCCACGTCGTCTCCCTCCGCGCTTGTTGTCTATGCTCGCCACACCTGTATGGCCTAGAATGAAGCCTCGGGCAACAAGCGAGCGCGACGATTGGCCACGTTGCTCGAGGGGGGAACTCGAGGATCATCGAGGGGATCTCGGAGGCAGAAACAGAGAGGAGGGCGCGATGAAGCGTATACACCTGGTCGAGTTCGAAGATTTGGAGTGGTTTCCTTCCTGGCTTCGCGCCTGCATGACACGTTTGATTATTGTATTCATGCGCGTCGTCGGCGGTGAGCGCGTGTTGCAGCATCAGATCGCGCTCGCGCTCGAGGCCACCGGCGAGCAAGACGTCGTGGACCTTGGCTCCGGTGCGGGAGGTTCGATGCCTGTGGTGCTCGAGGCGCTCCGCGCGAAAGGGCAGATGCAGAGCTTGACGCTGACCGACCTCTACCCCAACCCGGAGACCATCGCGCACCTGGAGGCTCGAAACATCGAGGGGTTGCGCTACCACCCCGAACCCGTGGATGCGACCGATCTCGCCACCGCGCCCGCTGGGCTAAAGACGATGATCAACAGCTTCCACCATATGCGCCCCGAGCAAGCTCGCGCGATCCTCGCCACGGCCAGAGAAAACGCCGCGCCATTGCTCGTCTACGAGCTCGCCGCGAACAAGCCCCCGAACATCGTCTGGTGGCTCTTTCTCCCACTCGGGCTCCTGATCACGGGGTTCACCGCTGTCCTCTTCACTCCATTCGTCAAGCCGCTGACTTTGCGGCAGCTCTTCTTCACGTTTGTCATCCCCGTTATCCCATTCTTCTACGCGTGGGATGGGCAAGCCTCGATGATCAGGACCTATGATTTCGATGATTTAAACGAGCTGCTCCAGGGGATCGAGTCCGACGATGACTACGCCTGGGAGATGCGCGAGGCCGAGGACGCTGGCGGCAAAAAACTCGGCTACGTTTTGCTCGGACGGCCTGTGTAGGTGTGTCGTGACGGCGCGCGGATAGAGCTGTTGGGTAAGACTCATCATTCGTGTATCGTTGTGATGTCGATACAACATCTCTCGGGGGTCAGGCGCGTTTTTGGGGCGCGCGGTGCGTGATGCAATGATCACTGCCCGAAGAGAGCAATGTCATGGTGAAGGAGTCTTCCCTCATGAAACACGCTCGCTTTCTCATCTGTTGCGCGCTCTTCCTCATTTGCAACGCTGGCTGCGGAGGTTGCGGACAGGGTGATCCGCAAGACCCCTCCGACATGTCATCTCGACCCGGCGATATGAACTCCGGCATGGAGGACATGTCTCCCGACCTCGCCGCAGATATGGCGCGTCCCGGCGATGACATGTCGAATCCTCCCGGTGATATGGACGGGCCGGATCAAGCCAGCCCGGACGATATGAGCCGGGAATCCTCGATCGCGATCGCCGCGCCTCGAGCTGGCTCTGCGCTGGATACCCCTGAGTTCGAGCTAAAGATCTCCTTCGATGCGTCTGAGTTGGAGGAGCCTTCCTTGATGGTTCGCGTCGCCAACACGTTGGTGCTCGAGAGCCCTGTGGACACGGTGCGAAGCTCGTTCACGGTCCTTACCGCTGTCCCCGAGCGCAGCCGCGCGCTGGCGGCCATGGTGCCTGTTCAGGTGCGCCTGTTTTCTGGCGGCGAGGTTGTCGCTTCGGATGCCGTCCAGCTCTCCTATCGCCCCTCTCGCAAGGTCGAGGAGATCCTCGTGGGGGCTTCCAAAGACCCTGAAAACGCGCGCATCGAACGTGACGGAGTTCACCCTGTACTGGTCAGCGCGGATGTCGCCGTGACAGGTGGGACACCCATCGCGCGAGCATATGACTTCCTGGAAAACTACGGGCAAATTTGGGGCATCACGGACCCAGAAAAGCAGCTCGCGGTGACAGGTGTGGTTGCTGCTTCTGACGCGAAGTATCCCGAGGATTCGGTTCGCTTCGTGCAGATGCTCGGCGGCGCTCCCGTGATCGACTCCGAGCTCACGGTCAACCTGGTGGGAGATGTCGCGACGTTCGTGACGAGCACGCCGATGGCGACGCCTCCCGCTGCGCTCTCGGGCGAGGGTGCGACCGTCGAGGATCTCAGAGACATCCCCCTCCCGGCTGCTCGTGAGGCAGCCTGGGCAGCGTTCCCGGGCGTGCCAAAGAAACACCTCAACAGCGCGAGGCTTCGCTGGATCTATCGCGAGCCCCTCGCGCCGCTTGATCGAGGGGGCGCGCCGCTCCCAGCCAGGCTCGAGCCAGTGCTCGTCTGGCAACTTCATATCATCGGTGAACTCGCTGGCGGCGGCGCGACGCATCGCGAGTTCTTTGTCACCGCGATGGGGTCAGCGCCCGAGGTGGTTCGTCACCACGAACAACTCCTCGACGCGAGCTCGAACGCAGACATCATGGTGTTCGATGGAGGTGGCGCGAAGCTTGATATCGAGTGCAACTATGTGTTGCCCGATGACTTCGAGGGGGTGCAAGGCCCCGTCGAGCATGTCTGTGATGAGAACGCCTGCCTCGTCAATACTCCAGACACGTTCTTCGAGATCCTGGGTGGTTTCCACGACACCTACCGCTACTACGAAGAGACCTTTTCACGGCGCTCCTGGGATGGCAGTGACCACCCGCTCTTCGGTGTTGGCGGCGTCGCCGAGAACAACGCTGTGTTTAATCCCAACTGCGGGAGGATGTGGTTTGGCGATGGCGTGACCGATCTCGATATCGTCGGCCACGAGTTCACCCATGGCGTCGTCTTCACCCACCTCCGCTCGGAGTACAGGGACGCCCCTGGCGCGCTCAACGAGTCCCTCGCTGACCTGATGGGCGCGCTGGTCGTTCAGTTCGAAGAGGGCAGCTGGCCTTGCCAGCTCAGGTTCCGCAACATCTGTATGCCGGTACGTGATCATGTCGATCAGTATTGCGCGACCTCCGACGCCTCGGAGCGCCCCGAGTGCGCCTCGGATCATGGAATGGTTCACACCAACAGCGGCATCCTGAACGTGGTCGGCTCCCTGCTGGCCGTTGGCGGCATCCATCGCAGAAGCACCATCCGCATCTCGCCCATCGGCTTTGACTCTCTTGGACACCTCCTCAACGACATCATTATCCGTGATCTGAGCCGCTCCTCCGGGCTCACTTCTGCGTGCCGCGCGATGGTCGCGCGCTCGAGGCGCTGGAGCTATGACACCTTCCGAGAGATCACGCCGATGGACGCCTGTCAGGTGAGGAACGCATGCGCAGTCGCTGGGTTTAACGACTCGGATACAGACTGTGATGGGATACTCGATCAACAGGAGGAGGACGATGATGGCGACTCGATCCCGGACGCGGAGGACAACTGCCAGGCCGTCTGGAACACGGATCAGAGCGACGCGGACGGTGATGGCAAGGGGGATATATGTGACTCGGATATCGACAATGACGGTGTCGATAACGAAGACGATAACTGCATCTTCCTCCAGAACTTCGGCCAGCTCGATAGCAATATGAATGGGGTCGGTGACAAGTGTGAGGATATGGATCAGGACGGCGTTATCGATGAGATCGACAACTGCCCCATGATCGAAAACCCTGACCAACTCGATCAGGACGGCGACATGACGGGTGACGCGTGCGATCTCGATCAGGACGGCGATCAGGTCGATAATAGCGTGGACAATTGCCCTGACCTCCTGAACCCAGGGCAGGTGGACAGTGACAGCGACGGCGTCGGAAACCCTTGTGACAATTGCCCCGCGGATGTGAACCCGGATCAGGTGGATCTCGACGGTGATGGCGATGGCGATGTCTGCGACGATGATGACGATGATGACGGCGTCCTCGATGTCGATGACAACTGCCCTCGCGTCGCCAATGGGTTCCAGTATGACGGCGATGGCAACGGCGTCGGGACGGCATGTGACACCCTGGAGAGGGCGGACTTTCTCGCCGGGCTGCTCGGCGCACAGGTTCCGCTGATCCTCGAAATCGCCGAGCTCGAGCGCGGCTTCGGCGTGCCGTTCGATGTCTGCGCTGCGGGCACGTGCGAAGCGCTCGCGTTGACGCCCTACATTCAACTCACGGTCGTGAGCGATCAGATCATGGGGCTGTACGTGCTCGGCGCCTTCGGTGATGTCCTCGGCTACGGTGATGTGGCGACCCCGACGGGCGACGGGCGCTTTGCCGGAGCGGTATCCGTCCGCATCGATGCGCTCGACTGGGCACTGATGGATGGCAACATTCCTTTCGTCGCGCCCTCGTTGACCTTGATGCCCGCTGTACAGAAAAACGCCACGGGAGTCCTTCAGTTCGAGATGTCGATGGGGTACCTGCAGTCCGCGCCACCGCCCACCGAGATCTGCGGCGATGGCAAGATCTCGGGCTCCGAGACCTGTGATGGCGCTGACCTCGGTGGCGAGACGTGTGAGAGCCAGGACTTTAGGAGGGGGACGCTCTCCTGTGGTTTCGGTTGCCAACTCGACACGTCCGCGTGTGAGACTTGTTATGATCCCGCGCACTGCTCCACCAACGCGTGTTTGTCAGACGGAATGTGCGGTGTGTGCTCGGCGTCCAGTCCTTGTATCGCGCCGTTCCTGTGTACCGACGGCGAGTGTATCTTGAATTGATGGCTTCCCCTTCGGAGGCGATCCTCGTGCCATGGTCAGCCCTTTATTAACCCTGATTTTGAGGTCTGGTCATGGTCGTGTAAGCTGTGCTCATCACAGTGATACATGGAAAAGGAGGGAGCAGATGCGCCACTTCGATGACGAGCGTGACGTCGCCGATTACGTCATGGATCAAGCAGAACACCGGGTCAAATGGACGATCACTTCGATATTCGAGGGGTGCCTGTTCAGGATATTTTTCTTCTTTCTCTTCTGCGCTGTCATCGGCGCGCTCATCTACAAGGTGACCGTCGGCGACAAGGCCGAAGAGTTCCAGAAATCCGCCGACCTGCTCCGGGACGCCATCCCCAAAGATCAAAAAGACAAGACGGCAAAGGTCACCGAGTGGGACGGCAAGTCCGCGTTCTTCTGTGGTGGTAGCGAGGTCGTGGAGCTGCGCGCGAAGGCTCCCGTCGAGCTCGCCAAGGGGCCTGCCATAAAGGTTGGCGGGAGCTGCCTGCTCACCATCGTGGATGTCTCGGTCAAGGCGCCCGTGGCGCTCGAGGTCGGAGGGAACGCGAAGGCCACCCTACAGGGAAAGACCGCGCTCGAGGGGAGCGAGTTCGCCGTCAAGATCATGGGCAATGGCGTGGTCGAATCACAGGGGGCAAAAATCACTGGCGAGAAGAAGATCTCGGCCAATGGCGCCTTCAACGAGAAGTGAGCTGCTCGCTCATATGATCCATGAACGCGCGCACGCGGCTCGTGTTCCTCAACGCGGGCAAGGTCAGCAACCAGAGCTCGCGCGTGAACATCTCGGAGACGTCCGCCACGCGAACGAGGCGAGGATCGGCGTCCCCATCAAAGCGCGCCAGGAAGTTCACCCCCAACCCCGCTGCGATGCTCTCCCTCAGGTGCATCGCCGAGAAGTCGACTCGCACCGAGATCTTCGCGCCCGGCGCGTTGTGTGCGATCCAGGCGTCAAACCAACGGTATCCCAACCGCTCGTCCCACCCGAGCCAGGGGTAGGCCGAGAGCGGCGCGTCCTCCCCGATCTTTTGCGCGAGCTCCTTGCTCGCGTAGACGCCAAACGGGACATCGCGCAGCTTCTTGCCGACGAGGTATTCTGGCGGCGAGGTTGTCATGCGCAGGACGACATCCGCTTCGCGCCGTGTGAGCGAGACCTCTCGATCTCCTGCCATGACCGTCAACTCGACGCTCGGATACCTCGTCGTGAACGAGGAGAACGCCTCGTGAAAGCGGTTGAAGATGGTGTCCATCGTCGAGACGCGCAGCGAGCCGCTGAGTTGTTCATCCTGTCCGAGGACGCGCGCTTCGAGCGTGAGGACATTGGCCTCGACCTCTTCGGCGACCTCGGCGATGTCCTGGCCTGCGGGGGTGGGGACGAGCCCGTCCGGGGTGCGATCGAAGAGCCGGACGCCGAGTGATTCTTCGATCGCCTTTAACCTCCGACCCACCGTGGTGTGGCTCACGCCGAGTCGTTGCGCCGCGCTGCTCAGGGTGTGGTCGCGCGCGATCGCGAGCACGTAGCGAAGGTCATCCCATTCCATGTGTGCTCCATCTGCTTGTGGAGCAATGCTCCAGCAAAGAAAATCCAGAAGTGGGCGGGTTATTTTGTCGAAAAGTACACGCCCCCCTCAGGTGTCCCAAACGGCGTGCTCGGCGCC
>JAYZVO010000177.1:0-22849 GCA_036155555.1 Myxococcota bacterium | reverse complement strand
CGTGTTCCTTTTTCAAAGAGCGAAGCGGTGAAAAAGGAGCGCGGATGCAGATTTGGGGGATTTAGGGGGGACAAGAAACAAGAGAGGATGCACTGCATTGGCGCCTTCATTCGGCCCTGGGCTCCTCTATGCGTCGGCGCCAACTTCGCAACCAAAGCTCCTCTACACGTCGGCGCCAACTTCGCAACCAAAGGCTCCTCTATGCGCTTGCGCTAACCACTCATCAATGATCCCACACACATCGGCGCCAACTTCGCAACCAAAGCTCCTCTACACATCGGCGCCAATCCAACACAAAGCAGTTCCAAACGTCGACGCCAACCCATGCCAAAACCAACCGTTACAAATGGGTGCGAAGCATCTCCCCAAAACACGCCCACGGAACTGGACAGCGATGCATCGAAGAGGCAATCAAGAAGGGCTTATCAATGCTCTTTTTCGATGAGGACGCCGTGCTCAGGTTCGATCACACGAGGTATTCGCAGCTCACAGCCATGCTCCTTGCCACGCTCTGTTGTGCGTGTACGGGGAACAAGAACACCACGACCGAGGCTCCTCCTGTCGCGCCGACGAGCGGCGAGGAGAGCGAACAAACCTCGCCACTCGCCGCAGCAGAGACGACACCTCCGGCGCCCGAGCCTGAGCCCGAGCCTGTCTTGGAGTTGGCGAAGGCGCCGAGGATCGACCTGCTCGACAATCGATACCGTTGGCACCACTACCGTGATGGGCTCGTGATCCCGTTTGGCCACGAGGGCTTTCGCAAGTACACGCAGGAGTACCGCCGCCCCTTTGGCGAGGTGGTCTGGCACGAGGACGCGCGTGGGCGCATCCTGACGCGCAGCGCTGCGGAGATGCGCATTCCATGGGAGCATGACGGCAACGCTACAGCGAGGTTGTGGGTCAGCGGGTTGAGCAAAGGGCAGCGCGTCGGGCTTCATATCAATGGCAAGCGCGCCAAGACCCTGAGCGTTGACGCGAAGGGGTGGAGCCAGCTCGTCTACCCTATCGACGCGGAGATGCTTCGCCCTGGCGAGAACACCATCTCGTTGCATATCGCCAAGCGTGGGAAGGTTGGCGGCAAGAACTCTTACGCGCTCTTGCGCGCGCTCGAGATCTTGCCCGGCGAGCACGAAGCCGCGAGCGCTCCGCCCGCCGACGCATTTGTCGAGGAGGTTATCGGGAGCGAGGATGTCTCATTGGCGCTCACGGGATTCCCCAGACAGGTCATGTATGTGGAGGTCCCTCAGAATGGTTGGTTGCGCGTTGACCTTGGCAACCCCACAGACAAGGAGCAACCGTTCGCGGTGAGCGCGAGGACCTTCGATGGAAAACCAGTGACCTTGCTCGATGGCAAGATGGAGGCGAATACCTGGGGTCGACATGACATCGATCTCGGGAAATTGTCGCGGCGAGTGATCGCGCTCGAGCTTCGCTCCTCGCCGCAGCTTTTGTGGGGCGATCCTTATATCGGTGTGGCTCAGGCGGAGCCTGCCAGGCAGCCCGAGCCACTCGACAATGCGATCCTGGTCGTGGTCGACGCGCTGCGCGCCGACCGCTTGAAGCTCTACGGAGAGACGCGCGTCGAGACGCCAAAGATGACCGCTGCGGGGGCGCAAGGGTTCGTGTTCATGCACAACCAGGCATCAGCGCCCTCCTCTCCCCCCTCTCATGGGAGCATTCAGTCAGGGATGATTCCACGCGTTCATGGGATCGCGGGTGATAAGGGCTCGCTCAAACCAGGGACACCGCTTATCAGCGCGCAGCTCGCGGACGCAGGCTTTGCCACGGGTTATTATGGGAACAACCCCTTCGGGATGCGCAGGCTCAAGGATGGAGGGAAGTGGACCGAGTATCACTCACCCAACTCGGAAGGGCTCGGCATCGATTGCGAGGCAGTGGTCTCGGAGACGTTGAAGTTTGCCAAGGCACAGCTCGAGAAGGAGAAGCGCTTCTTTGTCTCGGCGCTCCCCTTCGAGCCACACACGCCCTACCGTTATCACGAAGGCATCAGTGAGAAATATCACGATGGGAGCTGGGGTCCGCCTGTTGGCAAGAGCGTCGATGGCTATTTGCTCGGAGATATCACTGGCGGAAAGAAGTTGAGCGAAGCGCAATGGTCGCAGCTTCGCGCGCTCTACGATGGTGAGGTCGAGCATATGGATGGCTGCTTCGGGCAGCTGATGGCAGGTCTGGAAGAGCTCGGCGTGCGTGACAAGACCGCAGTGATTATCACCGCAGATCATGGCGAAGGGATGTTCGAGCATGGGCGTATGGGACACGCCTTCGGGCATTACGCCGAGCTCTCGAACGTGCCGTTTGTGGTCTACGCGCCAGGTTGGATCGAGGATGGCCCGCGACAGCTCGAAGTGGTCACCGCAAACATCGACATCGCACCGACGATTCTGGGGCTGCTCGGCATCACGCCTGATGAAAAGATGCAGGGGCGTGACATGAGCGATGTGCCGCTCAGAAATGGCCCGTGGACCCCGCGCGTGGTCTCGCTCGAGTATGGGCGAAGCTACGCGCTCCGCTCGCTGCGCTGGAAGTTCATGGTCACTTATTCTGGTGAAGAGAGTTTGTATGATCTCGAGGTCGATCCGACCGAGCAAAACGACATCATCGAGAGCAACCCCTTCGCGCTGCGTTACATGAGGGATCTGACCGGGTTCTTCCTCGAGCACCGCAGCGAATGGCGCGCGCACTCCTGGAAGAACTTCGGCGACCACGGCAAAGGCTTTGTCGAGCACATCCAGAAACTCGAGCAAGCAAACCTGCCCAAACCGACCGAAAGCGATCCTCAGAGCGGCGAGGAGAAGTGATGGCATCCGGTGACTCGCCGCGCGGCGTGGCAAATATAAAGCCTCCATGGGAAGCAACCATCACCGCGAATCATGAGGACTTGCGGGCAGTGGTCGAGGAACAATTCCCATCACTCGCGCCGATCACGCGGTGGGAGTTGATCGGGAGTGGTTGGGACAATGACGTCTGGCGTGCCGATGAGCGCTGGGTCTTTCGCTTTCCGCGCAGGAGGTTGGCGATTCAATTGTTGGAGTGCGAGCGCGCGATCCTCCCAGGGATATCAGCCTCGCTCCCGATACCGATCTCGAGCCCCCGTTTCTTCGGCGAAGCGAGCGCGCGGTTTCCGCACATCTTCAACGGCTATGAATACCTCGAAGGGCGTGGCGCTTGCGTGGTGAACCCCTCGGAAGCAAAGCGAGCGGAGCACGCGCACGTGCTCTCGGGATTTCTCACAGCTTTGCATGGAGCAGCGGGAGACGCCGACGTGATCTCCACGGCACCTCGAATGTCCACCCGCGAAGATATCCAGCACCGCGCGGCCTGGGCAATCGGCGAGCTGGAAAAACTGCGCGCGAGCGGGCTGATCGATAGCAACTCGAGCCTGGAACCGACCGCAGCGCAGGTCGAGGCGATAAGCGATGGGCTCGAGCCCGTGCGCGATGATGAGAGGTGCTGGGTCCACGGCGACCTGTACGTGCGGCATATCCTCTTGAACGACCAGCACGATATCAGCGCGGTCATCGATTGGGGGGATGTCTCGTGGGGAGATCGCGCCTACGACCTGGGGATCGCCTTCGCCTACTTGCCACAGAGCGCCTACGAGGACTTCGCCGCAGCTCAAGGACTCGAATATGGCTCGATGCTCTGGCGACGCGCGTTACTCACGTCCTTGCGACATGGATTGGCGCTGCTCTCTTATGGGATGGATATCGAAGACGCAGACCTTGTCCGAGAGGCTGCGAGGATACGCGCGCGCTTTGCATCAGAAGCATCCTCCTTTCTTCTTTAAATACAACAACTAGACTCCCAACTGTGCTCACACCGAGTACAAAAAGGTGTTCATCCCAGGTGACAACTGCCCGCTGTTTTGTGACTTCTGGAGGAGTCATGACCTCAACAGTGTGTATGCGCCGCGCTTTATGCGTCGGTTTCATGAACTACCTCAAGGAGTACGGTTTCGATGAAATCTCGCAGGACCCAAACGATCGTCTCGTTTCTGACCATGGCCCTGCTCGCGCTCTTCACCATGCCAGCGTTCGCGCAAGGCAAGGGAAAAGGCAAGGGCAAGGGCGGAGACAAAGGCAAAGTCGAAAAGGTAGACAAGAAAGGCGGAAAGCCTGATGGCAAGGGAAAGCCGGAAGGGAAAGGAAAGCCTGACGGCAAAGGCAAGGACAAACACGAGCACGGTGATCACGCGCACGGCGACCATGATCACAAGGGCAAACCTGACCACGCTGGCAAACCCGATCACGCAGGGAAGGAAAACGCCCCTGGGCAGATCAAGAAAGAGACCGGCGAGCACCCTGGCGGCAAAGCACTCGGCAAGGGCAAAGGGAAAGGCAAGGGAAAGGATAAAGCCCGCGCGAAGAAGAAAGCTGAAAAGTCCAGGGTCGCTGGCGAGCAAGACAAGCACATCGAACGCACCGCCAAGATCGATCGTCTCGAGAAGGTCGGCAAAGAGAAGAACGACGAGAAGCTCCTGGCAAAGGTCAAGGACCTCCGCGAGAAGGAGGACAAGCGCCACAAAAAAGCGCTCGCCGAGGCAAAAGGAAAGTCCGGGGAGGCAGGCAAGCCTGATGATGCTGGCAAACCTGATGACAAGGGCAAGCCTGACGATGCTGGCGAAAAAACCGAGTGAATCGCCTCACCCGTGAAACAAACCGAAGAGGAATGAAGAAGATGTCCATTCGTATGATGTTGACCGCGCTCCTGGCGTTCTCACTCCTGGGCCTGACGGCCTGCGACGAGAAGAAAAACGATAAGCCAGAAGGGAACACCACTGCCGAGACCACGGCACAGACCGAAACCACGCCAAAAGAGACCACGCCCGCAGAGCCCGAGATCACGGAGACCACTCCATTGGATGACGAGGAGAAGGCGGCGCTTCAAGGCGAATACGAAGAAGCTGCCGAGGCCGCGATCACAGCGGAGAACGCGGACGCAGAAGCGGACAAGCTCGCCGCAGAGTTGGAGAAAGAGCTCGGCGAATGACGCGCTCGAGGCGGCCGTTCAGCGGCCGCCTCGCCCACCGCCGCGTCCGCCTCGGCCCCTTCCACCCCCACGAAAGCGCTCGGCCTCTTCCTCGCGCTTTGCCAGATAATCCTTGTATTGATCCTCGTCGAGGAGCACGGCGACCTCACGATCGGTCTCCTTGCGAAGCTCCTCCATTTGCGCGCGAACCTCTTCGCGCGGAACTTCGCTATCGCGCGCAGACCTCCAGAGCTCCATCGCCTTCTCGCGCTCTGCGACGATGTACTCGGAGAACGCCTCGGTCGATTCGGAGCTCAGGCCAAGCTCTTGCGCGAACTCGCTCGCTTCCTCGCGCGCGCGCTCCTTCATCCTCTCGGCGCGGCGCTTGTGGCGCTCCTCTCGCTCGATCGCCAGCTCGTCGCGCACGAGCCCCTGAATCTTCTCGCGGACTTCGGGCTGTGTGTTGGGATCAAACATCTCGGCGAGCGCGACTTCGGAGGTCTTTCCGCCCTGTCGAGCGATGGCGTTGGGAGGAGCGACGCGCCCACCAGCGGTGTTGGCGTCACTCTCCTCGGCACGCTCGCTCGCGCGAACACCACGCGCGGCCACAGACTCGCTGTGCTCTTCCGGGGCGGAGAAGTCGAGCCTCGACTTCTTCTCGAGGACCTTGATGCGAGCCTCGAGCTTCTGGATGTCGCCTCTGGCGACCTCCAATTCTTGCTTCGCATTATCCGCGCTGCTGCTCGCGCTAAAGGCCGCCGCGCCCACGGCAAGCTGTAGGATCACCAACACGACGCCGACGCCAATGATACGTTTGTCCATCTTTTTCTCCGAGAAGTACCGCCGCGAAGTCTCTTGGCTACCGATTGCTAAAAGACATCATCCTCGACATCGGCGTTGACTTTACCCGCTGTTCCAGAGCCCGAAAAGCAAGCAATGCGAGGTTTCGTGATCCTCGAGGATAGGAACCTCGAGTGAGACGGCGAAATCGGGTAATGGATTCATACCGCTTACTTTTTCGCGAGGCGCGCTTCGATGTCCCGAATGCACCTCGCGAGCGCACGGCTCACGCGCGTTTGATCGCGGATCATCGCCAGATAGGGCCACGTCGCGCGCTCCCCGCCATTGATATATGCCTCGAGCTCGGGCAACGAGGGGTTCTTCATCACGCGCGTGTAATCGCGCAGTTTGAGTTCGGGGTGAATGTCGATATGCCCCGTGTAGTTCTGGTTGGCCATCGCGTGCGCGAACTCCAATGGCGTGTGCCAGCGCGAATCCCCCATGCGCCGCCGCGCCATCCCCAGCGCGTGCCGCACCTGCGCTCTGGCCGCGCCCGCGACCGCATCCGCTGTCGCCGATAACATCCCGCCACGCTGCTCGAGCTTGAGGAATGGGAGCACGTGCGGGTTTGCCTGAGAGACGATGTAATGGTTGACGTTGAGCAAGCGGCTCAAGCGCATTGTCGGGACATCCCCATAAATCGAACCATCCACCCAAACTTCCCCGTCAATGTAAGGGCGAAGTTCTCCATCCTCGCCGCGTCGATAGAGCTCCCCAGGGGGAAACAACGCGGGCAGGGAACAGGACGCCACCGCGGCCCCCTGAATGAGCACATCAGGGCTCGTGATATGGTTGAGCAACCTTGGCTTTTGGCGCCGACGCACTGGCGAAACAGGCACATTGAGGATTCGTCCCGAGTGATCGCGCGCTTCCTGAAAGGTCAGGTTCGCCAGGTTCGCCGAGACGTGCTCCTCGAGCTGCTCTGGCGCGAGCAGTGATTTTGTCTCGCGCCAACGTCTGGGCGATTGCAGACGCGTCGCGACGCGATGGATCGCGTCGACGTTCTCCCACATCTGCGCGAGCTCCTGATCGTCGCGCGTGCAGACGCCGCCAGCGACGATCGCTCCCATGCTGGCGCCCGAGATGATCTCGGGCAACAGATCGCGCTCCCACAACGCCTTGACCACGCCGAGGTGGAACAACCCCAACGCGCCACCGCCGCTCAAGACAAGCGCCGAGCGCCCGAAGACGCGCGAGGCTTCGCGCACCATTTTGAGCTTTCGCACGTCATCGAACCCCTCGAGCGGCTCGTCGCGCAACCAGAAGAAGGTCGCCTCGAGCTCGTCGAGATACGCCTCGATCAAGTGCTTCGTGCCAAGGTGAGAGTAGGCGTAGAGCAATGGATTGCTCAAATCCCCGAGGTTGCGGTGCAGCCCCTCCTCGATCAATTCGCGCAAGGCGACAAAATCCCTGCGCGCGCGGAACACGCGCAGCTTGCGCAGGTGCTCTTGCAAGAGCACGTGATCATAGAGCGGTGAGGAGGGGTCCTCGCGCCACCCATCATTGCCCTCGAGCCTGTCGACCTCCGCTGCGGCCTCTTGCCAGTCAGCATAGCTGCCCGCAGCCTCCATCGCATCGTAGGCGCGCTCGAGCTTCTTCTTACTTCGCGAACCGAACATCTCCCTTACCTGTTCACGGGTCTCACCACCGCGCATCGCGCGCGTGGAAGATAGACAACCTTTCGTAGGAGCATCAAGGATCGAGCGCGTCTGATGCCCTTGCAGCCGCACCAGTTGGCGCAGGCAACGCGTCGAGCACGCGCCCAAAGAACGCATCGGTCGGGAAATCACCGCTCGTGCGCGTCAACCCGAGGCGCACGATCACGACCTCCCTGCTGGGGATGAACGCCACGCGTTGCGTCTCGAAGCCGCTCGCGGTGCACAGATCCGTGGGTGCGCTGGGGTAGGGCCTGTTGCTCGACCCTTCAGGGTTGCCACGGTTAAGCCACCACTGCGCGCCATACTCTCCGAGCGGCGTCCCCGGCGTGAGCTCGCAGCTGTACTCGACCCAACCTTTTGGCAAGATCTGCGCCCCGAACCACTCGCCATCATTCAAATAAAGCAACCCGAAGCGCGCCCAGTCTCTGGCGGTCATGTAGACAAAGGACGAGCCGACGAAGGTCCCGGAAGGATCGGTTTCGAAGACGGCGCTGTAGGCGCCGATCGGACCAAAGATTTCGCGGGAGGGGAAGCGGTGATAGACCGCGTCATCGCCGATCACCTCGCGCACGATCCTCGCGAGGATGTTGGTATCACCGCTCGAATAACTCCACGCCGCCTCGCCACCGTCGGACTCGAGCGAGGTGCTCGCTGCGCGATGTGCGGCGTCATGCTGGACAAAGAGCATGTCGGTCACATCCCCGAAGGCGCCATAGGTCTCGTCAAAGCTCAAGCCGCTGCTCATGCGCAAGAGATCATCGGTCGAGATCTTGCCGCGAGGATCGGCCGCGCCCTTCCACTCGGGCACAGGCGCGGGGAGGTGAATATCGAGCTTCCCCTGCTTGACGAGGACACCGATCATGGCGTTTGTCACCGACTTCGCCATCGACCAGGAGAGCAAGCGCGTGTTCGCGTCGAAGCCTTTCGCGTAGCGCTCGGCGATGATGCGTCCTTTGTAAACAACCACCACCGCGCGTGTGTTGTAGGGGCGCTCGGGATCAGGTTCGGAGAACGCGAAGTCGAGCGCGGCCGTGAGCTTTGGAACATCCACCCCGTCTGGAGGATCGGCCTGGATCGCCTGCCCCTCTGGCAAGAGCGCCCCGGCGTCGTAGGTCGAGGCGGGCTCGATAAAGTCGATCGACATCGCCTGGATCGCCTCGACGGTCGTCCCGTTGGTGAGCGAGCAACCGAGCCCATCGCGATAGGCCGCAGCCTGGGTCACGAGCCCCAAGCTCGACACCGTGGCGACCTTCTTCGCGTCGTCCATCTGGTAGGAGAGCAAGAAGAGCGGCAGCAACGCGAGGTCCTCTCGCCAGACCTCATCCGCGGCCCGCTCGGCGAGGTAGACCTCGGAGCAAAGCCGCTTTGCGGCGTACCCTGTCCCCACCGAGAGCGTTTGCTTTACAGGCATCGACGCCAACGCGATCAGGACCACGAGGATCACGACGCCGACGCCGAGCTTGAACCCTTTTGTTCGCTTCGCCATGACCGACCCCTCGCAGCTTCATAAAGTGAGATGATTACTTGATGAGGCGCTTTGCCTCGAGCGCTTTGCGGACCTGGTCCGCATTCTCTGCGGTGCCAGCGATGTCCCCGATCTTGTCCATGATGGTGAAGTGATCCCCTTCCCAAACATAGCCCACCGTCGAGTAGAACTCCTGCGCACCTTCGGGACCGATGCCGGTCATGAACTTCCCGAGCACGAGCACGTCCGTGTCCCCATCGCTGCCGATATCCTCGAAGAAGACCGCGTCGACGCTCGTGTTCATGTAGGGGAACTGAGGGAGGCGATGCGCCAACCACTTCCCATCTTTCTCGATCGCGACGAAGGGGAGCGGGCTATTGGGGAGGCCCTTTCCATCATCACCGATCATGAAAACCGCGTCGGGGTAGCTCGCGATGGTCCCGCGAAAAGCCTCGTGGACGAGCTTCTTGCGATCGCGCTGCTGCTTCATGGTCCCCTGCGCCGCGAGCTTTCCGTCCCCATCGTTGACCCACATGTTGTTCAGGATCTCCAGCGCGGCGCTCTCGTCGATGACCGCAGGAGCGACCTTCTTGTCAGCGGGCACCGATGGCGTGCTCTCCTTGATCGAAGATGGCGCATTCGGAGGAGCATCATCCGGCGCATCGTTTCCTGCCGCGGTGTTGTTGGCGGATGCTGTATTGGCCGCGGTATCGGTCGTGTCACTCGCGGCGGTGCTCGCAGGCGCGCTTTGCCCGGCAACCTCTTCAGGCTTATCCTTGTTCTCTTTCTCACAGGCGCTCGCGCAAGCTGCGAGCACGAACAGAGCGATCATCCACTTCTTCATCACCGAAACCTCCATCGACAGTGCTTTCCTGGGCGCACAGTATCACACCCAACGCGGCGTGCATCCATTATTTGGCCCACGCCAGGCGCTGTAAAAATCGGTCGCATCGAGGACCGCCGAAACAATCCTGGAGATAACTTCTCGTGGAACGTGTCGATGTTTCGAACAACCGAATTGCGAGGGGGCGCAGGTAAAAATCGAGATGTTCCATCATGAATCCATCATGGAACATCCCTCATTGCCTGGCGCAAACGGTATCCTCGAGAAAGAGCACGCAAAGATTGCATCCACACACGAAGGACCCATAATAACCCCGAGAGGCTTTCACCTCCTCGCTCGATGGTACGCAGAATGGATTCCAACTGGACAATCGATGCAGACATGCTCCCGGATGGGATCGTCTGGCTGAATAGCTCTGGGAAAATCCTGCGCGCGAACAAGACGTTTTGCCGCTGGAACCACACCACGATGCGCGAGCTCGAGGGCGTGGAGTTCTTCGAGCTGTTGCATTTACTCGAGAGGCAACAGGCGCGTTGGCGTTGGCGCCACGAGTTCCTCGAGCAAGATCGCGACATTTCATTTCAAGCGCCCCTCGATGACGCGAAAAACACGACGCTCTACGAGTGGAGGTTAACGCGCCAGGGCGATGGCGTCTTGTTGATGGTTCGCGATGTGCGCGACGCCTTCGAGGAGCTGATGGAGCGCAAGATGGCGCTGCGTCGACTCTACGAAGAGACCCCCATCATGCTCCACTCGATCGACAACAAGGGAAAGCTCGTGAGCGTGAGCGACATGTGGCTCGAGAGGCTCGGCTACACGCGCGAAGAGGTCCTGGGGAGACCCTCCACCGACTTCCTCACCCCCGAGAGCCGCATTTACGCGAAGGAGATCGGGCTCCCACTGTTTATGAAAGAGGGGATGTGCAAGGACCTCCCCTACCAATTCGTCGCCAAGGATGGGCAGGTTCTGGACACACTGCTCTCGGCGACGAGCGAGAAGGACCCAGATGGAAACATCACGCGATCCTTTGCCGTCTTGCTCGATGTCACCGAATACAGGCGCACCAACCAGGAGCTCGATCGGGCCAACGCGCTCATGAGCGCATTTTTCGAGGCGGTCCCTGACGCGACAGTAATCACCGACACGAACCTCGAGATCGTGCGCACCAACCGCGCGACCAACAAGCACTTCGGCTACACCGAAGACGAGCTCACCGGGCAACCACTGAGCATGCTCGATCCCGAGCAAGGTGAGGTCGCCAAAGACTCCCAGCTGACGCGAACCCATGGGCAACACGCCACGCGCCTCTACCGTCACAAGAACGGGCGCGAGTTCCCAGGTGATACCGTGAGCGCACCTATCCTGGGGGCGGAGGGGGAACACCTTGGCTACCTCGACATCATCCGCGACATCACCGCGCAGGTCGAGATGATGGAGACCATCGAAAACCAGCGCAACGAACTCGCCGAGTTCAACGAGGAGCTGCTCGAAAAGAACGAGGAGCTCACGCGGTTTGCCTTTGTCGCATCTCACGACCTCCAGGAACCGCTACGCAAGATCCGCGTCTTCACCGAGCTGCTGATCGACGAACTCGATAGCGACATAAGCAGCGAACAGAGCGAATACACGGAGTACATCCTCGATGGAACCTCGCGCATGCAGGCGCTTATCTCCGACCTGCTCCATTACTCCAGGGTCCAGAGCGATGGCCACGAATTCGAGACGCTCTCCACCAGGGAGATGATCGCGCTGGCGCTCGAGGGCCTCTCAGCACGACCCGATGAGCTGATCTTGCCCGAGCAAGACCTCTTCATCGAGGGACACCAGGGGCTCTGCCGTCAACTGCTCGTGAACTTGCTGCAAAATGCTGTCAAATATGGACCGCGCGTCGGTCCCTCGCGCGTCGAAATCCGCCTCGCTACAATCGGCAACCATGTACGGTGGGAGATCTCGGACAACGGAATCGGCATCGACCCCAAACACCACACAAAGATCTTCGAACTCTTTCAGCGCCTCCACTCGAACAAGGACTACCCTGGCACCGGAATCGGATTGGCTATTTGCAAAAAGATTGTCGACATTCATGATGGAAGCATCGGCGTCGATTCATCCCCCGGAGGCGGATCGACGTTCTGGTTCACGCTCCCGCAAGCCATGCAACACAAGGGTGGCGCACTATGACAGACAAAACACGACGTGTGCTGCTGATCGACGATGACCTGGGTGACACGCTCCTGCTCAAGAAGCTGATCCATGCGCAAGCCCCAGACGCCACCATCGAGATCGAGCAAGATCCCGAGACCGCGCTCCAAAAGCTCGAAGTTTGCGCAGCTCGAAACCTCAGAGAGCTCCCTGATGTGATCCTCCTCGACATCAACATGCCGAGGATGAATGGCTTCGAGCTCAAGCAGCGGCTCTCCGAGATCTCGACGTTAAACACCATCCCGGTGATCTTTTTGACGACCTCATCGGCGCCGTCTGACATCGACAACGCATACAAGCTCGGTGGGAACGCCTACCTGACCAAGCCAGGAGATCTGGGCGGCATGCGTCGTGTGGTCGAGAGCTTTTCAGCCTTTTGGCTCCGCTCCGCGCAGCTTCCTCAACGCTGATCCTGCTTGAACGAGCCGTCGTCCTCGAAGATCACGCGCACCGCAGGGGTCTCCAGATCTTCGAACTCTCCTCGCCCCACCGCCCAGATAAAGCCGATCACTGCGACGGTCGCCAGAATCAGCGCCAACGGCACCAAAACAAACAAGATACTCATAACAACGCACCTCCCCCAGCTCGCGCATGGTCCTCGATCTTCGATGACGGCGCCGCGGGAAGCTGCGCCGATGTGTCGGACGTATCGAAGGTTCGATGCAGCAAGGTCATGATAAGGAGCACGACAGAACTCGCAGGCATCGCGATCGCGGCGATCAATGGTGTCACGCCACCGAGCGCTGCGATGGTCACGCCCACGACGTTGTAACCGAGCGCATAGAGGATGTTGCGGCGAACTGATGTCATGACATCCCGCGAGCCCTCGAGCAACGAGGCGACCCCTCGCAACCCCTCTCCCGTCAAGAACACGTCCGCGGCCGCGAGCGCGAGGTGCGCGCCGCCTGACATCGCCACGCCGACATGCGCGCGCTGGAGCGCGGCGGCGTCGTTGACCCCATCACCCACCATCACGACGTGCGCGCCGGAGTCGCAGAGTTCATCCACGATGGAGAGCTTATCCTCGGGCGTCAGGCCCGCGTATACATCCTCCGCAGGTAGCCCGAGTTGGAGGCGAATCGCCTCGACCGCGCCAACATGATCGCCGGACAGAATCATCGGGCGCACGCCCATCGCGCGAATGCCCTCGATGATCGCGAACGCCTCGGGACGCAACGCATCCTCCAGCCCGAGGACAGCAGCGAGGCGCCCCTCGACCGCGATCATCACGACCGTCGAACCGGCGACCTTGTAGTCTTCACACCTCGCCAGGATCGCGTCATGGCGGACAGCGTCCTCTTTGACCGACATGGACGCCTGGCCACCGAGCGCGTCGATGACCCACTCGGGCCTCCCCACGAACACTTGCTCTCCATCGACAATGCCACGAACACCGCGCCCTGGGCGATCCTCGAGCACCTCGACGCGCGCGCGGTGATTTTGTCCGAAGGCATCCGCGATCGCGCGCGCGATGGGGTGCGTCGAGCGCGCCGCGAGCGCGCCCGCAAGCACCATCGCGCGCGCGTCGCCAAAGCGCTCGCTGACGCGCGGCGTCCCTCGCGTCAACGTCCCCGTCTTGTCAAAGATCACCACGTCCGCGCTGGCGCATGCCTCGAGCGTGTCATCGTGCTTGATAAAGATCCCGCGCGACGCCGCTCTCCCTGTCGCCAACGCCAACGCCAGCGGCGTGGCCATTCCCAACGCGCAAGGACAAGAGACCACCAGGATGGCGACAGCGATCGAAACGCCCGCGGTGACATCACTCATCCCCCAATAAATCCCGGCGATCGCCGCGACAGCGAGGACCGCGAGCACGAACCAACCGCCAAGACGATCGGCCTGTTGGATAAGCGCGGCGCGCTTCGAGCCGCGCTCGTCGATCCACGCCATCAACTCGCCCAAACGCGTGGCATCTCCTGCGGCCTGAACGCGGACATGAATGCTGCCATCGGCAGCGAGCACACCAGCCTCGATCATGTCGCCGATGGATGCAGGTTCGAGCCGCGACTCTCCGGTCATGACGCCGCGCTGCAAGGCGGCCTCGCCATATTCGATGACGCCATCAGCGGGGCAAACCTCACCAGCGCGCACCTCGACGAGTTCGCCAGGAGCGAGCTCGTCGAGGTTCACCTCTTCGACTTGCCCATCCGGCGACAACCTGCGCGCGACCTGTGGGAGGATCGCGAGGAGCTGCTCGGCGCGCTGACGCGCGGCTCTCCCAGCCCTGACCTGCACCCAACGCGCGCTGAGCACCGCAGCGATAAGCATCGCCACCGAGTCGAGCCAGATATCTCCCACACCAGTGATTGTCGCGTGAGCGCTCGACGCCCAACCGATGAGCATCCCCAACGCGAGCGGGACGTCGACCGAGAGCGGCGCGGCGCCAAGACCCGCCAACGCTGCGCGAGCGCTCGCAGCGACCGCTGCCCACGCGCGCCTCAAGATCACATCCGCGCCATAGAACAGCGCGATCGTCGTCAGGATAAGCATCAACCAGTGGGACGCCCTGGCGATCGTCGGCGCGCTCTCGAGGTCGAGCCCCGAATAGTGTGCCGCCGAGAGCAACATCACGTTCCCCGCCAGCGCCCAGGTCACGCCGACTCTGCGAAGCATCGCGCGATCGCTGTCGTCATGCCCCTCGATCTTGCTCCCATCCAACGGCCGCGCCTCATATCCGAAGCGTCCGAGCCAGGCGAGGAGCTCACTCGGCGCCTCCTCTCTCGCCGCATCCCAACGCACGGTGAGGCGGCCTCTCCCCATGTCGAGCCTCGCCACATGCACGCCCTCCACAGCGTGCGGCATCTGCTCGATCAACCACACGCACCCGGCGCAGTGGATGCCGTCGACGCCGAGCATCAACTCGAGCGAGCCATCCTCGCAAACGGTGGCCTCCTTCGCCAGAATCTGTGCGGGGATCGTGGCAGGCGTGGTGACGGATGGCTTGCTCTGAAGGCGACCTCCAACGGGGATCGCCGAGAAGCGATAGAAGTCATCGAAGCCAGCCTCGTGCAAGGCGTGATAGACCGCCTCACAACCAACGCAGCAAAAACACAGCGCGCCGTCGCCAGTGTCAGCGCTCGATGACTCGAGCATCGAGGCTGGTACGGGCTCACCACAGTGCGCGCACTCGCGCTCTTTCAGTGTGTTCGCTTTCGTCATGGCCGATCACCACTCGCTCCGGATCGCGTCGAGGAACCCACCCTCTGGCGCGTCCGGGTGACGCAAGGAGACCTCGATGTCCCATAAACCTGGTGCGCCGAGCGGGCGCGCGAACCGATACTCGCCAGGGCGAGAGCCAGGCTCGAGCCTGGCTCGTTCGTTTACACCGGCGAGGTGTGGGCGACGCACCTCGACCTCGCCGCTCGCCATTTGGAGTGGCGATCCGTTGGCATCGCGCACGTCGAGGATGACATGCTCCTGCTCGGGCTTGACCGTGACGCTCCAACCGAGCGCGCGCGACTCCGAGATGCGCGCGCCGCGTTCGACGATCGCCTCGCCCATGGCGCGCTCGTAGTAGTTCTCCTCGACCTGAGGGCCGCCGTTGGAGAACGCCGCGCGGAAGAGGAAGACCTGCCCTATGATCGAACCTCCGAGGAACATGAGCACCAGGCCAGGGTAGCGGATATGCGCCGGGATGCGGTCGATGATGGTCATGGCGTTTCTCGTCTCGTTTATGGCTTCTTCTTGGAAGGTGTCAGGTCATCAGGGCCCACGAGGGCGAAGTCGAGCTCCTGCTCGAACCTCTCGCTCCCATCTCCCACGATCAGGTGGGCGTTGGAGCGGCCATCGTGGAAGACAGCGCGAGGGGTCAGCACCCAGACCTCGACGCGCTACATCTCGCCAGATTCGATGCGCGTGGTCGGCAACCCGACCACGCGCAGGCTCGCCCCTTCGGGCTCGGTCACTTTGATTTGCACATCATGTGCCGACCCCGAACGGTTTCTGATCCGCACCTTGAGTCGGTTGGCGATCTGACCATCGGGGACCTCGATAAAGGGCGCGCCAGTGGCGCGCACGACGTCCACTTCGAGCGCGCGGTTGCTCATCACGCCAGCGACAAACAACCCGCCAAAGAGCAGGCAGAGAGCGGTGTAGATAAAGATCCTCGGGCGCGCGATGCGCGTCTTCTTCTCCTCGAGCGCGCGCTCGGACGTGTAGCGAATCAGCCCGCCAGGTTGCGCGAGCTTTGCCATAACGTCATCGCACGCGTCGATGCACTGCGTGCAGCCGATGCACTCGAGCTGGAGGCCGTTGCGGATGTCGATCCCTGTGGGGCATGCGCGCACGCAAGCGTTGCAATCCACACAGGAACCGAGCGTCGCGTTGGCGGCCTCATCATCGCGACGGCGCTTCCCGCGAGGTTCTCCGCGGCCCGCGTCGTAGCTCACGATCAACGAGTCCGCGTCCATGAGCACCGACTGCAACCTCGCGTAAGGACAGGCGATCGTGCACATCTGCTCTCGGAAGTAGGCGAAGTCAAAGAAGACCAACGCCGTCACGCCAAAGGTCAGGACAAACACTCCCCAGTGCTCGGAGGGCGAGAGGAGCATCCACTCGCGCAAAATTTTCCAGCTTATGAAGTATGCGACAAAATTGTGCGCCATGATCGCCGAGAGCAACCCGAAGATGCCGAACTTGAGCACCTTCTTGCGGACCTTGTCTGGCGTCCACTCCTCCTTCTCGTCGAGCCTTCGGCGCGCGTTGGCCTTGCCCTCGATCCAGCGCTCGATCGGTCGAAAGACCAGCTCGAGGTAGACCGTCTGAGGACAACCCCAACCACACCATACGCGCCCGAACAATGCCGTCAGCCACGCGATGCCAAGCAGGATCGTGATCCCCATCAACATCAACAGCGCGGTGTCCGTGGGATAAAAAATCTGACCCAGGACCACGAACCGACGGTGCACGACATCGAGCCAGATGGCGGGCTCCCCGCCGATCTGGAGGATCGGCAGGGCAAAGAAGAGCAGGATCAGTCCGTACCCCACCACCACGCGCTTCTTGAACCACTTCCCCGTGTTGAGCACCGGGTACATCCAACGGCGCGTGCCATCATTGCGAAGCGTCGTGAGCACTTCCTCTGGAGACGAAATGATCGTCCCACCAGCTTCGGAAGAGTGATTGTCATTGTTCGCGGTCATGGGTCACCTCGTCACTTGCCGGTATTTGGCGAAAGCGTGGTGTGTTCCTCGGTCTTGGCCTTCTCATCCTTCCCCTCGCGGATCACCTTGTCCCCTTGAGGAGCCTTGGCGTTTGGAGGGTTGCTCCCGTGCAAGGTGTCGATATACGCGATCACGCCCACCATCTCGTCTGGCGAGAGCACCTTGCTCCAGGGAGGCATCCCATTGGGCGTGCCATTGGCGACGATGCGATGGATTTCGGTGAGCTTGGCGCCATAGAGCCAGTGATCATCAGTCAGGTTGGGGCCAATCAGCCCTTGCCCTTGATCGCCATGGCACGCTGCGCAGTTCATCCCGAAGGCTTGCTTCCCGAGCGCGACCTTCTCATCATCGCCGAGCGCGCCGGAGAGCATCTCCTCGGTGATCACCACGGGAGGTTGCGCGGCCTCGTAAGCGCGCCGCATGGCGACGAGCTCCTTTTGCCCTTCGTTCAGATCGCGCTCGTAGTCCCACACATGGCCAAACCCGAGCCCCACCAGGTAGACGCCAGACCAGGCGATCGTCAGGTAGAAGATGTTCTTCCACCACCCCGGCATCGGGTTGTCGTATTCCTGAATCCCGTCGTAGCTGTGGTTCAGGATCTCGTCCTTGTATTCACTCATTCTTATCCTCCAAAGCTCAGGCGTATTCGGAATCGTGAGGCTCGCTCTCGCCGCCCTCGAGCGGCAGATGTCGCATGCGCTCGAACTCGTCTTTCTTCATGCCGAAGAAGGCGTTGGTGAGAATCATGATGAAGGCCAACACGAAGACCACGATTCCAAACTCGGCGAACCCTTCCAGGCCAGCTGTCTGCATCACGTCACGGATCATGGGTTCCACCTCTTGCGCTTGATCTTTTTGGCTTCTTTCAGGTCGTGCCCGAGCCTCTGCAAGTAGGCCACGAGCGCTGTGATTTCCTTGTCCTCGAGGCCCGCAGGTCCGCCCTGCTCCTCGATCTCCCTGGCGATCTCTTTCGCCTGGTCACGCGCCACTCGCTCGGCGCCGTCGATGGTCTCGATGGAGTAAGGGGTGCCGAGCATGGCGAGCCCCTCGAGCTTCTTGTCGAGCCCATCGAGGTCGAGCTCCTTCTCGAGCAACCACGGGTACGGAGGCATCACCGACTTTGGCGAGGTCAGGCGAGGGTCCTTCATGTGGCGCACGTGCCAGAGGTGAGGATACTTGCCACCCACGCGCGCGAGGTCGGGACCTGTACGCTTGGAGCCCCAGAGGAAGGGTCGGTCATAGATCCCTTCGCCCGGTTTGGAGTAATCGCCGTAGCGCTCGATCTCATCGCGCATCGGGCGGACCATCTGCGAGTGGCAGCTGACGCAACCTTCGCGGATGTAGATGTCGCGCCCTTCCAGCTCGAGCGGCGTGTAAGGCTTGACCGTCTCGATGGTGGGGACGTTGGAGTCGACGAGCATCAAGGGGATGAGCTCTGCCAACCCGCCGATCGCCACGGCGATGGTGGTGAGGACGGTGAAGACCAGCGGCCACCCTTCGAGCATGCGGTGCCATCCTTCGCGAATGCGCACGTCGAGGTCTGCCAACAGGTCATCGTAGCGCGCAGGCATGGGGCGTGAGGGCGCATCAGGAGAGCGCATTCTCCAGGTAGGAGCGGGGACCTCGATGCTAGGATCTTCGAGGTTCTTGGGCGCACGCGTCATCGTCATGACGAGGTTGATGACCGCCATCACCACGCCCGCGATAAACAGCAAGCCACCGATCAGGCGGACCCAGTACATGGGCATGAGCTGGATGACGGTCTCGATGAAGTCGGGGTACATCAAGCGGCCCGTCTCGTCGAACGCGCGCCACATGAGCCCTTGCGTGATGCCCGCGCTCCACATCGCCACGACGTAGAGGATGATCCCGATGGTGCCGATCCAGAAGTGTGCGTTGGCCAACTTGTTGGAGTAGAGCTCGGTTTGCCACAACCTCGGGATGAGCCAGTAGATCATGCCAAAGGTCATGAAGCCGTTCCAACCGAGCGCGCCAGCGTGCACGTGGCCGATCGTCCAATCGGTGTAGTGCGAGAGGCTGTTGACCGCCTTGATCGAGAGCATCGGGCCTTCGAAGGTCGCCATCCCGTAGAAGGTGATGCCGACGACGAAGAACTTCAGGATCGGGCTCGTGCGCAGCTTGTCCCACGCGCCGCGAAGCGTCAGCAGGCCGTTGATCATGCCACCCCAGGAGGGCATCCAGAGCATGATCGAGAAGACCATACCGAGCGTCGATGCCCACTCGGGCAAGGCCGTGTAGTGGAGGTGGTGAGGACCTGCCCAGATGTAAATGAAGACGAGCGACCAGAAGTGCACGATCGAGAGCTTGTAGCTAAAGACCGGGCGCTCGGCGGCCTTGGGCATGAAGTAGTACATCAGCCCCAGGAACGGCGTCGTCAAAAAGAAGGCCACCGCGTTGTGCCCATACCACCACTGCACCAACGCGTCGTGCACGCCCGCATAGATCGGGTAGCTCTTGAGCGCCGCGACAGGGATCACGAGGTTGTTAAAGATGTGCAAGATCGCCACGGTCACGATGGTGGCGATGTAAAACCATATCGCCACGTACATGTGCTTGGTGCGGCGTTGTCGCAGCGTCATAAAGAAGTTCACCGCGAAGATGACCCACACCACCGTGATGGCGATGTCGATGGGCCACTCGAGCTCGGCGTATTCCTTGGTCTGGGTGAAGCCCATCGGTAGCGTGATCGCGGCGGATGCGATGATGGCTTGCCACCCGAAGAAGTGCAGGCGACTCATCAGGTCGCTGAACATGCGCGTTTGCAGCAAGCGCTGCGAGGAGTAGTAGATCGCCGCGAAGATGGCGTTCCCCGCGAACGCGAAAATCACCGCGTTCGTATGCAGCGGGCGCAACCTCCCGAAGGTGAGGTACTCACCCATGTTCGATGGCCACCAGGCGAGCTGCAAGGCGAGCAGCGCGCCGACGGCCATGCCGATGAATCCCCAAACGAGCGTGGCGATCACGAACCATCGGACCACCCCGTCGTCGAAAACCACGCGCTCGACCCCCGCCGCGCGCTCCTGATTGTCTGTTGTTGTCGCCATGGACTCGACCTCTCGTATCAAGTGTGTTGCTCGCACTGCGCGAGCGCGTCTTGTTTCACGGCCACACCCCTTTCCAAGAGGCGTGCCATGTTCTGAGGACGGATTGTCGCAGCGACCGATTCTCCGCAATTCGCCGCGTCTTGACGCAAAAGCTGCGCGTGAAATGAGGCGAGAGGCGAGGGCATTGCCCCGCCTCTCGCCTCATTTCACGCGCAGCTTTTGCGCCACTCTGAAACACTCGCGCAAATACTTCGCCCACCGCATCACCGCATTCCATCGCGTCGTCGCAGACCATGCCAAACCACAGTGATTCCTGCGCGCTGGCATCAATCTTGGAACAAGAGGTCGGCATCGCGCTCGAGCACCAAAGGAGCAAGGCGATGGACGGTGGTATGAATATGGGATTCGATCAGGCGCTCTGGACCCAGCTCTTCGGGATGGGCGTCCTCTGGGTCACGTTGCATTGCAGCGGGATGTGCGGCCCGATCGTGACCGGGCTGCTCGTGCACTGCGAGCAGGAAGCACCCGGCGAGACATCCGGGCAAAGGACCTGGCGTCGCGTCAAGAACGTGCTCGCCTATCAACTGGGTCGAGCGGGAACCTATGCCGTCCTGGGCGCGCTCGCGGGAGGTCTCGGCGCTTCTTTCGAGCAAGGGCTGCTCCCGATCGCGAAGCTCGGCGCGTTTATCGGCGCGATCATCCTCGCCATCCTCGCCATCTTCAAACTCTCGGCGAAGGGGACCTCGTGGGGGAGCGCGAGCTGGGCGAGGATCGGGCGAAGGCTCGGGCGCCTGATGCGCTCCATCGATCACATCGCGCCCGAACGCGGCGCCAAACGGATGATGCTCTTTGGCGCGCTGATGGGGTTCCTCCCCTGCGTCCTGATGTTCTGGGTGCTCGGGCTCGCCGTCGCGTCGAGCCAGGTCCTCCAGGGCGCCTTGCTGATGCTCGCGCTCGTCGGGCTGACCACGCCGATGATGCTCGCGGTGGCGACCTCGACCTCCTGGCTCGGAGACCGCGCCAGGCGCTGGACAGAGCCATTGATTCCATGGGCGCTGCTCGCGGCATCCTCCTGGATGCTGCTCGTGACCGCGGCCGCGAACGACCTGATCCCACACTTGCACAAGACCTTCACGTTGGGCGGCGAGCCCTACATGATCATGTTCTGGTAGAGAGGCGACGATGACCATCACACCTGAATTGCTCGGGCGGCTGACACAGCGCGGACCGCGTTACACTTCCTATCCCACCGCGGCCCAGTTCCATGAAGGGATCGGACCACAGGAGATCCGCGCGAGCATGCTCGCGGACAGGGACGCCTTCGCGCGCCCCGTGTCGCTCTACTTTCACGTGCTCTATTGCAAGAAGCTTTGCTGGTACTGCGCTTGCCACAAGGAGATCTCGCGCGATCCAAAGACGAGCCCGCATTACACGATGCAGCTTTGCGATGAGATCGACCTGCGCGCTGACCTCTTGCAAGGAAGAGAGGTCACACAGCTTCATTTTGGTGGAGGCACACCGACGTTCCTGGCGCCTCGCGATTTCGAGAACCTGATGCGGCACGTGCGCGAGCGCTTCACGCTCTCGCAGGATGCCGAGATCTCGATCGAGCTCGATCCTCGCGTCTGCACGAAAGAGCATATCGACGTGCTCGCCAGGACAGGCTTTAACCGCGCATCGATCGGCGTCCAGGATGTGAACGCGCACGTGCAACGCGCCATCAACCGCGTGCAACCTTTCGAGGATGTCGCAGCCACCATCGCCAGGCTGCGCTCGGTTGGCATCGAGCACATCAACCTCGACCTGATCTATGGCTTGCCCAAACAGAGCGTGAACACGATCGAGGAGACCTTGAACCAGGTCCTCACGCTCTCACCAGATCGCCTCGCGGTCTATGGCTACGCGCACGTGCCCTGGCTCCACCCCGCGCAAAAACTGCTCGAGCGCGACACGTTGCCTGACGCGCCAAAGCGCCTCGATATGCTCTCGACGCTCGTCAACGCGCTCGAAAACAGAGGCTACGTTCACATCGGTATGGATCACTTTGCCAGGCCCGAGGACTCGCTCTCGCGAGCGCTCGAGCAAGGGACGCTCCAGCGCAACTTCCAGGGGTACTCCACACAAAAGGGGGTCGATATTCACGGCATCGGCCCCTCCGCGATCAGCGCCACGCCGTACTTCTACGCACAGAATCAGAAGCAACTGGCGGACTGGCGCGCGGACCTGCGCTGCGCGACCTTGCCTGTTCAGCGAGGTTACCTGACGACGGGCGAGGATCGCCTGCGCCGCGATATCATCATGGCGATCATGTGCAAGCGCGTGGTGGACTTGAACGCGATCGCCGAAGCGAACGAGGTCGAGGATCTTCGCCAGGAGTTGCCTCGCGCATTCGAAGAGCTCGCCATCCACCAGGAGACGGGGCTCGTCGAAGTCGACGCGAACGAGCTGCGCATCACCGAGCTCGGGCGCCACTTCCTGCGCAACCTCGCCATGTGCTTTGACGAAGCCTCGCGTCGTGGAAAACCGCAGGCAAAGCGCTACTCGATCACGGTGTAATTTAAAGGCGGAGCGCCTCGCGAAAGAAGGGGCCGCGAAATTTGCGTGTGAGGTTAATGTCGACATTG
>JAYZVO010000176.1:0-7563 GCA_036155555.1 Myxococcota bacterium | reverse complement strand
CAAGGCGAAGCGCTGATGCTCCCACCACACGTCCTCGTGATCGAGTGAACGTGAGAGGATAGACGCCAAACGAAGCGAGGCCGGATGAACGTCATCCGGCCTCGCTTCGTTTGGCGTCTATTTGTATGAGAATCAGCCGCCCCAGACGTCGAGTTCTTCTTTCTCTTTCTTGGGCTTGGCCTCTTTTTTCTTTGGCGCGGGCTTTTTGGAGCCGCCATCGTTGCCCCAGACATCGAAGCCATCACCATCGCTGGACTTGGAGGAGGACTTCTTGGTGTTGAGCGAGATGTTGGTGCTCTTGCTCGAGCGAGACCTGGAGCGAGACCGCGAGCGGGAGCGCGTCTTCTTACGCACGACCTTCTTGGGGGGCTCGGGGAGTGCGTCATTGGCCTCGAGCTCCTCGAACTCGAAGGTCACATTGCGCGTCGGATCATCGCCATCCTTCCAGGAGATCTCCTCGACCTTCTTGGTGCCATCGGGGGACTTGGCGACGAGCACGTGCTTCTTGCTGGTGTCGATGTTGAGGATCTCGCGCGCGCCGCGGCCCAGGTCCTTTCCATCGAAGTAGAGCTGGATCGACTCGTCGATGCCGACGACCTTGATGACGCCGTTTGCGACCACGCGCTCGAGGCGGACGTCGATGGAGTTCGTGTCCGCGTCGACGAGGACCTTGTCCTCCCACTTCTCGAAGCCCTCGAGTTCGAGCGTGACGTTGTAGGTCTCGCCGACCTCGAGCATGGTGAGCGAGGTTGGCGCTTCGCCGACGACCTCGCCATTGACCGAGATTTTGGCGCCATCAGGGATTGTATTGACGGAGACAAAGACGCGCTTTGGCTTCTTGGGTTCGGTAATTTCCTTGTCGGGGAGCACCGCCGCGTTGGCCTCTTGCTCGAGCGATGTGTCATCGCCGCTGCCGCTGAATGCGATGACAGCGCCTCCGATAACGAGGAGGAATCCAGCGACGACGGCGAGCACCCTGGGGCGATTCTCGGGCTCGAGGATCGTGTCGATGATGTTCCCGGCCGCGCCCACCGTCGCGCTCCCGTTGGCAGCAAGAGCGCCACCCGAGGGGCGCTTGAAGCTGATCGAGAGCGAGGGCTCGGCCTTGGTGACGGCGGTGACCTCGCGCGGCCCGAGTTCGGGCATGGCGGCCTTGTTTATTGGCTCGAGCGGTGAGTACGCCGACGCGACGGTCGCCTCGCTCTCGAAATCACCCGCGAGCTCGACGTTATCACTGCCACGAAGCAACCCACCCCAACTTGGCCTCGGCGCGGTGTCTTCTTCGATGACGATCTCGTCCGGGATGGCGAACGGGTTGTTGTCCCCTTGCATGTAGACATGCGTGGCTTCGTTGGCGTCTGCAAAGGGGTTGTCTTCAAACCCTTGATCGTGCTGCGCCTCGTTGAACGGGTTAAACCCGGAGGTCTGGATTTGCGCCAGATGACTCGCGTCAAAGATCAAGCTGGCTTCATCCGCCGAGAACTCCTCGCGGCGCAGGGAATCATCGGGGGAAGGTCCGCGGCTTTGCATCGGCTCGCCAAGCGAGAGGACGCTCGCCAGGAACTCGGCCGCCTCGAACTTGGTGACGGGTTTGTACTTGTGGCGCATGTACTGGACGATGGCGGCCTGGAGCCTGCGCGCAGACTGAAAGCGTTGGCGCGGGTTCTTGTGGAGCGCCTGCATGACGATCCGCTCGAGCTCCGGGTCCATATCGGGAGCCCAGTGCGAGGGAGGCGGGAAGTTCGCCGCGCGCACCTGACGGATCAGTTGCACATCCCCCAACTCGTCGTAGGCGGGGCGCCCGGCGAGCAGCTCGTACATGACCATCCCGGCGGCGTAGACGTCGCAGCGGCGGTCGAGCTTCTGACCGTGCGCTTGCTCGGGGGACATGTAGTAGAACTTCCCCTTGATGATGCCTGCCTGCGTTTGCAGCGCCTGCATGCGCGCCTTGGCGATGCCAAAGTCGACGAGCTTCACATCGCCCGCCGTCGAAAACATGATGTTTTGCGGTGAGATATCGCGGTGCACCAGATCGAGCGGGCGGCCGTGGTCGTCGCAGCAGTTGTGCGCGTAGTCGAGCCCGGCGAGCATCTCGGCCATGACGTAGAGGACGATGGGGGTCGGGATCTTGCGGTTTTGCTCGCGCAAGCGCCTGGAGATGCGGTGCAAATCAGCGCCGGTGATGTACTCCATGACGATGAAGTACTGGTTGTTGATGCACCCCAGGTCAAAGACCTGGCCGATGTTGGCGTGCATCAGGCGCACGGCGAGGCGAGCCTCGTCGATGAGCATCTGCACGAGCTCCTCGTCCTGGCTCAGGTGGCTGTGCAATCGCTTGATGGCGACCACCCGCTCGAAGCCCCCGAGGCCACCGACGGTCGCCTTGAAGATCTCGGCCATCCCGCCGATGGCGAGCCGCTCGACGAGCTGATATTTGCCAAACTGTTCCGGGCGCTCGATCATATAAGGTATCTCAGATTACCAAGACGCTTCGACCACTCCAGTGATGTATCGCCCTCGAGGTTCCTGCGCAAGGAACCCTTCGTGACAATCTCGTCATCACCACACGTATGAGGTGCAAAAGGGTGTATCTCCGCTCGCTTTGATTGCATGGCAATCGTGGCGGCGATACGATAAGAGCATAACACAATCAGGGATCGAACACGAGCAACTCGTGATTGGCCATCAAGCATTTCCCTGCACTGTTCGAGCACACCCAACCCTTCCTCTCGCTGGTGCCAGCCTAATGCCGCCTTTTGATGATTACGGGCAGATGGAGCCCACCAAAATCTCCTACATCGACGGTCAACCCAGTACGATCAACCTGCGCCGCGTCCAGCTCGTCGTCCAACCTCACGGCGCACGCCGCGAGTTTGTCTTCGACCAGGACGTCATCACCATCGGCGCCCTCGAGGACAACGACATCGTCCTCGAAGATGACACCGTCAGCCGGTTCCACTGCCGCATCGTCCAGGAGGACGAGCACTACATCCTCATCGACCAGGGGAGCACCAACGGCACGCACATCAACGGCGTGCGCATCCGACAGGCGTTCCTCACGCCAGGTGCGACCATCGCTGTAGGGAACACGCAAGTACGCTTCACCCCTTTCAACGAAGAACTCGAAGTGACCCCGAGCGAGTCCGAAAAGTTCGGCGACATCGTGGGCCGCAGCCTGAAAATGCGCGAGATCTTTGGCATCCTCGAAAAAATCGCCACCACCTCCGCCACGATCATCATCGAGGGGGAGACCGGCACAGGGAAAGAGGTCGTCGCGCGCACCATCCACAAGACAAGCTCGAGAAAGGATGGCCCGTTTGTCGTCTTTGACTGCGGCGCCGTGCCTGAATCCCTCATCGAGAGCGAGCTGTTTGGCCACGAGAAAGGCTCCTTCACTGGCGCCGTCATGACCCGCAAGGGCCTCTTCGAGATGGCCGAGGGCGGCACGATCTTTCTCGATGAGCTCGGCGAGCTCGCGTTGGATTTGCAACCAAAGCTGCTGCGTGTGCTCGAGCAACGCGAGGTGCGCCGCGTCGGGAGCAACAAGTCCATCCCCATCAATGTCCGCGTCGTCGCGGCCACAAACCGCGACCTCGAGACGGAGGTTCGTCAGGGCAACTTCCGCGAGGACCTCTTCTACAGATTGAGCGTCGTGCGGCTCATGCTCCCCGCCCTGCGCGAGCGCAAGGAAGACATCCCCCTGCTCGCTCAACACTTCTTGACGACGCAACGCTTTAACAAGATCCCTTCCGCCGAGGGGCAACCTTCCCTCAAGATCAGCTCCATCGACCCGGAGGCGATCTCGGCGCTCGAGAACTACGAGTGGCCCGGCAACGTGCGCGAGCTCGTCAACGTCGTCGAGCGCGCATGCTCCATGGCCGAGAGCCATATCATCCGCCCCATCGACCTGCCCCCTCATATCTCTGGCGTGGACTCCTTGCTCGCGCCGCTCGCGCCACCCATGCACGAGCTCCCGCCCCCTTCGACCGAGAAGCCAAAGCGCTGGACAGAGCTCCCGCGCAGAGCAGACCTGCAAGAGAAACCATTCAAGGAGGCAAAGGAGGAGTGGGTCTCGACCTTCGAGCGCGACTACATCACGGAGTTGCTCATGCGACATGGCGGGAACATCAGCCAGGCATCGCGCGAGGCCGATATCGATCGCAAGTACTTCAAGAAGCTGATGCTCAAGTACGACATCGAAGCGGACGACTTCTAGGTCACTTCTTCTCGAGCTCGGCGTCGATAGGGACAAACCCATTCGAGCGCACGTCCACGCGGGTCGAGAACGTCTCGTAGTCCGCGTGGCGAACCTCGATCACGTGCTCTCCTGGCTCCAGATCATCGAGCGTGAACGGGGTCGACTCCGCGCGAAGCTTCCCATCGACAAACACCTCGACCTCTTCCACAGGGCGCGCGGTGACGACGATTGTCCCGGGCGCCTGCTTGACGGCGACCTTGTCATCAGGCGTCGTCTCTGGCGCCTTCTCCTCGCCGCCCTTGTCCCCGACCACGTAGATCACGATCGTGGCGAACAACAACCCAACGCAGGCGAGCACGGCGACAAACGCGAGCCCGGCGCGCAGGTTGCGCTTGCGCGTGGCGTCGATGATGTCTTGCTCGGAGACGATGATACGTGGGTTCGTGCCGCCCGCATCCAACGTGGCCGCGCGGGCGCCATCGCGACGCTCGGGCGTGGAGGCGACGGACTGGCGCAGCTTCGCAGGATCGAGCCTGGCGAGCTCCATCGTCGCGTTATCATTCGCCCCATGATCCGAGACCTCGATGAGGTCATCTTCCGAGAGCTGCAAGAAATCATCGAGGTCAAAGCCGCCCGCCTGCACCACCGTGTGGTTGGCCGCGAACGCTTCGATGTCCTCGCCATCTCCAGGTGCTTCGTCGACGTCCCAGATCTGAGTCGCCTCGGCGGTCTCCTCCTGAGGCTGTGGCGCGCCCATTTGCTGCGCGGGAGCCATGCCAGGGTTCGCGCCGCCAGGAGCACCAAAGTAAATGCCGCGCACATCATCCGCGGTGACGATGCGACGAAACTCCTGGATCTTTTGCTGCTCGGAGGCAAACTCCTCCTCGAAGAAGCGCGCCATCCAATCCGAGAGGTGGCGTTGCGTGTAGAGCGGCTCGATCGAGGTCAAAAACTGACCCAGATCACGCGCCAGATCCGCACAGTAAGAGTAGCGTTGTTCGGGATGCGCCGTCAGCGCCTTCATCACGATCCGGTCCACCTCGGGTGGGATCTGTGGGTTCTTGGCGCTCGGTGGATCGACGTTCGCGTCGCGCACCTTCTGGAAGATCTCGAACTCGTTGTCGCCCGTGAACAGTCGCCGGTTCGTCAACAACTCCCACAGAACCGTCCCCGCCGCGAAGATATCCGAGCGTTGATCGATCGCCTCGCCGCGGATCTGCTCCGGGCTCATGTAGCCAAACTTCCCCTTGAGCACGCCGACCTGTGTTTTGGTCGACTGCACGGCGGCCTTGGCGACGCCAAAGTCGATCAGTTTGACCTGACCGCCGTAGCTGATGAGCACGTTTTGTGGGGAGACATCACGGTGGATGATGTTGAGCGGGCGGCCATAATCATCGGTCGCCTTGTGCGCGTAATCGAGCCCCTTGGCAAGCTCCATGACCACGTAGCAAGCCTGCGCCACGCTCATGATCAGGCGGCGCTGACGCAGCCGCTTCTGGAGCGCCAGCAGATCCTGCCCAGGGATGTACTCCATCAGGATGTAAGAGGAGGACTGGAACTTCCCGAGTTCGAAGATGTGGACGATGTTCGGATGGCGCAGATGCACGCACAACTTCGCCTCGTCGACGAACATCTTGATGAACTCTTCGTCCTCGGCGAGATGGGGCAAAATGCGTTTGAGCGCGAGGAAACGATCGGTGCTCGGAGAGTTCAGGGGCTTGGCGCGAAAGACCTCTGCCATGCCGCCCACGCTCAAGCGCTCGAGCAGACAGTACTTTCCAAACAACATGGGTCGCGACATGCCGACCGCCTCTCGCGTTCGATCCTCGATCCTTGCATCGCCGCACCAACGAAGGGCCTATCCCAACGTGTCGACTTCCTTTCATCAGGGCCCCGAGAGTATAGGTTGCGCTGGTGATAAGCGTCAATTACGTTCAGGGCGTGGCTCGAATCAGCCGCGAACCTCCTGCAATCGAACGCAAAACAGGACAAAACACACACGCCCCACGAGCGCTGTGACGTCACGGCGCCCCCCTCACTCGACCTCGAGCAACGTGCCAATGCCCCACAGAAACACGGAATGAGGGAACCTACAGATGCCTGACACCAAGCCCGAGCGATACTCGACGGTGGAGAATTTCGGCGAGGTGCGAAGCCTGCTCCACACCAGCGCGCCTTCGCGGGCGACCTGGCAGGAGCTGACGAGGTTGCTCGACCTGTGTGAGCCAGCGCAGCTCGAACAGCTCGTGCACTACATCGACGAGCACTTCGAGAGATGGAAGCAACGCGGGCAGATGGAAGGACTCATCGGCTCGACCTATGACCTCGGTGATGCGCGCGAGAGCAAATCACGCTCGCGCGGAATCCGCGACGAGCTGCGCGTCGCGCCAAAACGTTGGGTCGACGAGATGGTGCGCGGAGCGTTTAACACCAAGCACAGCTTGGTTCGCGCGCTGGATCTGACCTCGAGCGGCCTCGGCAGCAGTCAAGTTTGCAAGCTGCTGACGAACCCTCAGATGAACCAGATCGAGCATATCGCGCTCCCGACCTCGAAAAAGCTCACGAAGAGCCTGGTCAAGGTGTTATGCGAGCCGCCCTTGCTAAACACTGTGAAATCACTGCGTCTAAATAACACAGACTTTTCCTACGCCGTACATTGGTTCTCGAAACATGGCCAACGAGAAGGAGCCCTCGAAAACCTCGACCTCACCGAGATCGACTGGCAGCTCGACCAGGAGACCATCTCCCTCCCCTACCTGAAGAATGTGAAGACCCTACGGTCGCGGCAAGTCTGGCGCGCGACGAGGACATGGGAAGGCCACCAGAACACACGGCCACCAGACATGCTCGAACACCTGCACTTGCTCGATCCTCCGCCCGCAGATGTACTCCGGGTTTTGGACTGGCGAGACTGCAACCTGCGCACGCTGAGGATCGAGCAGTGGAACACGCCGGTGTGGGATGTCGTACTGTCCTGGACCCTGCCAAAGCGCCTGGAGCTACTCGAAATCGAACTCTCCGACGCGATCATGCGCGATATGACCGAGAGCCAACGCGACGCGATCGAGACATCACTCCACGACGCGAGGCTGCTCAAGTACATCGACACCCTTGGAATCGGCGCGCTCAAAGAACGCATCGACCTGGAAAAGCTCGCCAACCGCTTCCCTGATCTCGAGATTCAATGATCGCCGCGGCGCGTTGAACCTGACTCCCGAGTGATTTTCGCCTCGTCGCCCTCCCCCGCTTTCTGCCTTCGTTTCAGGCATGGCGGCAAAGCGGTGCATGGGCTCGCAGGTTAACGCGCGTGTTCGCGCGTTGAACGAGCGCGTTAACCTGCGAGCCCATGCATCGGCGGCATCGTT
>JAYZVO010000175.1:0-15994 GCA_036155555.1 Myxococcota bacterium | reverse complement strand
GTGGGCTGTGTTGCGCGGTTGTGGATCTTTTGTATTCAGTAGTGTTGGTTTCATATTAATATGATTTTACCAACAACTCCTCGTCCGGGAGAGGTGGTGCTTCTTCTGCTGGCATCGGGCTGCTCCTCGATAAAGGGTGTCGAGCGGCGTGACTCCAGCCAGCATAGCGTTCAGGACTGTGGTGAAAATGTCATAATGTGGATGGTTCGATTCGGTTGAGTCGAATCGAGCCAGGGTCAGGGCTTGATCGCGTGAAAGAGCGTTCGTTGGAACGGGTAGTAGATGGGGGTGTCCTCGGGGAAGTGTCTGGCGAGCTCGTTTCGGTAGTCTGCGCGCAGTTGCTCCATCAGGTCTTCAGGCAGCTTCGCCGCATAGGATCTGAGCAAGCTCCCCTCGATCCACTCGAGCAGTGCGTCGCGGTCTGGCAGGTGGTGCCCGAAGATCTGGGTGCGCACGTGGATGTTTTTCATGCCGTGTGCATCGAGCAGCGCGGCGTATTCTCTTGGAGGGAGCGCGTTGGTCTCGCGAACCCAGCCCGAGAGCGCCTGGCGGTAGGGTTCGCGGGTGGCCAACTCGGCGACGATCGCGTGTGAGGGGTAGTCATCTTGCCAGGGAACCTGCACGGCGATCTGTCCCTTGCCTCCGCCTGGAAGCAGCGCGATCAGGTTCGCGAGCACATCTCTCGGGTTCTCGACCCACTGGAGCGCGGCGTTGCTAAAGATCAGATCGAAGGGCTCGTCTGGAGAGAACGCGCCGATGTCGCCTCGCTCGAAGCGCACGCCCTCGCCAGCGAAAGCACCCGCCCTGGAGAGCATCTCGTCGGAGGAGTCGATGCCCACGGTCTCTCGCGCGTCGAGCGCTTGATGGAGCGCGCGCGTCCACTCTCCTGTGCCACACCCGAGGTCGACGATGCGCATGCCTGGGTAACTGTGTGGGCGGACCAACTCGACGAGTTGATCGAACGGCTCGCGGCGTTGTTGTTTGAAGATGTTGTACTGTTTGGGGTCCCATTGCATGGGTGCCTCCTTCTGCATTTTTAAGGAAATCACTGTGGTTTGCTCGGTCACAGGCAGAAGATGAGGGCGCGGTGGTGATAAAGAAAATTGATTATAAAAATGATTCTGATAAAAAACTTTTATCAGAGCTGTTCATAACGACCAAAAGAGAAGGCGAAGGGGTTTCCCTTCGCCTTCTCTTTTGGTCATCTGGCCTGAACGTGCCGGTTCGTGACGTGAATCAGGAGAGCTTGTTCGGGCAATCCTTGATCTTGCACTCGGCGTAGAGCTCGAGCTTCTTGCGACGCAGTTCGTAGCCCATGGTCGCGGCGAACTTGGCGGCGCGATCGGCGAAGTCATCGTCGTTGAATTCGATGACCTTGCGACAATCGACACAGATCAGGTGATCGTGGTGAGGGTCCTGGTTATGCACCGGGTCGTAGCGTTTGCAGCCATCACCAAAGTCTTTCTCGACGGCAAACCCCTGCTCCACGAGCAGCTTGAGCGTACGGTAGACGGTGGCGTAGCCGACCTTGGGTTGGTGTTCGCGCACGGCGCCATGGAGCTCGTCCGCGGTGATATGTTTATCGAGCGTGAAGAAGACCTCCGCGATCGCGTCGCGTTGTTTGGTCGACTTTAGCCCGGCGTCTTTGAGGCGATCATGGAACGCGCTCATGGCCGTTTCGATCGTCTCGTCATGTTCCATCGTATCCGTCACCGCTTATCCTTTCGCGTTCGATGTCGGCGTGAATGCAATTCCCATCGATGGGGCACTGTACACCTTGACCCGCAAAGCGTGAAGCATCGAACGCCAGAGAGCATTCCCGTCATGCGATCGTTACGAACGGCATCGCTCTGAGGCATTGCTCACGAGCCTCCTCGGGGGTAAAAGGATGGTGTCACCTATTCAAGCGATGAGGAGTCTTCGACGATGCTGTCAAAGAAGAAGGGGAAGAGGTTAGCGATCCTGGCGAGCGGAGGTCCCGCCCCTGGCATCAACTCGGTGATCAACGCGGCGACCATCGAGGCGATCAACCTCGGATGGGAGGTTATCGGCATCCGCGATGGTTTTGGTGGGTTGCGCGATGATCGGGTGCGCAGGTTAACGCTCGATGACGTCGCCTTCATCCACTACGAGGGGGGCTGCATCCTGGGGATGTCACGCGTCAACCCGAGGAAAGAGAAGGAGACGATGGAGAAGATCGTGGCCACGATCAAACGCCACGAGATCGACATGCTGCTCACCATTGGCGGCGATGACACCGCTTTCGGTTGCCGCGAGATCGCCGCAGAGGTCGGCGAGGGGTTGCGCACGGTGCATGTCCCCAAGACCATCGACAATGATCTCCCGCTCCCGGAAGGGGTCCCGACGTTCGGTTACACCACGGCGCGCCAGGTCGGCGTCGAGCTGGTCAAGAACCTCGTGCGCGACGCCCGAACCTGTTCTCGCTGGTACATCGCCGTCTCGATGGGACGTCAGGCCGGGCACCTCGCGTTGGGGATTGGCAAGGCCGCTGGCGCGAACCTCACGCTGATCCCGGAGGACTTTCCCGATCGGCTGGTCTCACTCGACGAGATCGCGGACTTGCTCGAGGGCGCCGTCATCAAGAGCCTCGTGCGCAACCGCCCATGGGGGGTCGCCGTCCTGGCGGAAGGGCTCATCGAGCGAATGGACCCGAAAGAGATCGGCGAGCGATTGCCTGACTTGAAGCGTGACTCGTTCGGGCACGTGAGGTTGGGGGATGTGCAGCTCGGTGAGTGGCTCGCGCGCGAGCTGACCGAGCGTTTAAAGCGCCGCCAGATCGACATGCGCTTTAACGAGGTCAAGATCGGGTACGAGCTTCGCTGCGCCGACCCTGTCCCCTTTGACATCGAATACACGCGCGACCTCGGCTTCGCCGCGGTGCGATTTTTGGCAGAGGGGGGCACGGATGCGATGGTGATGATCGTCGATGGCAAGCGCGAGATGATGGCGTTCGAGCAACTCCGCGATCCGGAAACCGGGCGCACGATCGTGCGCGGCGTGAACACCTCCTCGGAGTCCTACCTCGTGGCGAGGCGTTATATGCAGCGCCTCACGCGGCTCGACTTCGACGATCCTCAGGACGTCGAGCGCCTCGCCGACGCGGCCAACTGCACCGCCGATGAGTTCCGCGCCTACTTCGAGCACCTGGTGGCCGACGAGCCTCCAGGGTTTGGTTGGGAGGATATCGTGCGTGACAGCATCGATTTCTAGCGCGCTTTTCCAGCCGCTCGACAACCTGTGTGAGCACCAGGAGGCCCCTCGGAAACGAGGGGCCTCTTTTATCTTTGGGAGGGGCGCCTTGTGAGATCGTGTTCTGGGCGTTATCCTTAAAGATAAGGGGTGGGCGAACCTGCTCACTCCACGAAGAAGGTCTCATAAGTCGAAACGATCACACCCGAGTCCGACAGCGAGCATGGGCGAGGTGTGGCGAAAGCGTGCGGGGTAACCAGGTGAGCGACAACTACGCAAAGGTCAAGTCGAACGGGAAATGGGCCAGCGACGACGACGCAGGATCGTTGCTGGCGGGCATTCTCGATGATACGGAAACCGCTGCGCAGGCCGAGCAGGCCAGGCTCGAGGCGGCTGTCAAAGCCAAGCAGGAAGAAGAAGAGCGCATGCGCCTCGAGGAAGAGGATCGCAAGCGCCGCGAGGCTGAAGAGAAGCTTCGCTCCGAGCAATCGCGCCAGGAGCAGATCAAGCAACGCCGCACCGCCAAGATGGAGGCGTTGCGCGTCGAAGAGCTCAAGGAGCGTGGCGAATGGGTTGACCCGGCGCTCGATCAAGCGAGGATCGAGGAAGAGCGCGCGCGTCAGGCCGAGATCGACGAAAAGGCGCGCATGCAGCAGCAAATGGCTCAGATGCAACAGCAAATGAGTCAGATGCAACAGCAAACCGACGCGCCCGCGCCTCAACCGATCGCACCCCCCAAGAAGAGCAAGGCGCCCATGATGGCGCTCGCGGCAGTGCTCGTCGCCGTCGTCGGCGCAGCCGCCGTGCTCGGTGTGATGATGACGCAGCAGTACCAGCCTGACACCACCAACTACCCCAAGGTCTCACTCAAAGCCAAGGAAGCCAAGAACGTCGTCACGACCGCTGCCTTCACCCCTCTCCCCAAGGAGGAAGAGGAGAAGGTCGAGGTCGCCGAGGCCGCGCCAGCCAAGTCTTCGCGTCGTAGTCGCAAGTCTTCCTCGCGCAAGTCCTCTTCGCGCAAGTCTTCTTCGGCGTCCAAGTCCAAGAGCAAGAGCAACAAGAAGAAGCTCAAGCTCGACATTGGTGATGGTGACCTGTTCGGCGGTGGTTTCTGAGCAACGCTCGATAAACCAGGCGCTCTTTCCCCCGAGTCATGAGGCCCGGGCATGACTTCTCAACCGCTCACAACAAGCGACGCCGGGCCGCTTGTCACGCTCCATGAAGCACACGCAGAGCAACTGCGCGCTTTCATGGAGCGTGACATCCCGCTCAACCTCTTCGCGCTCTCCTGGCTCGAGAACCACGGCATCTCTGCCACGCGACCTGGCGTCTTTCATTTTCGCGGCATCTTCGATGATCGCGGCGAGCTCGAGGCGATGGCGCTCGTCATCACCAACCGCTTGCTGCTCATCGACGCCAGACGTCCCGAGCTCGCTCGCTACATCGGGACCTGGTACTGCGAGGCTGCGTTTCATTTCCAACACATCGTCTCCTCCGCATCCAACGTGCGCCCCTTCTGGGATTCCTACGTCCAGGCCTCTTACCACACCGGAGGGGAGCCGATTCACGCGCGCCTGATCTCGCCGCAGGAGATGTACGTCATCCATCGCCAACGGTGGATGCAACGATTGCAGAACGCGCACAGGCACGTGCCCTCGACAAACCTTCGGGAGGCGCGCCTCTCGGATCTCGACGCGGTGTTTCTTGCCAGCGCGAGGATGCACATGGAGGAGACGCTCGAAGATCCTCTCGAGACCAACCCCTCCGTGTTTCGCAACCACGTCTCCAATCGCATCCAGACCGGGCGCACGTTCGTCTGGTTCGACGATCATCGCCGCTTGCTCTTCAAGGCAGATATCTCGGCGCAGAGTCGCTACGGGGTGCAGATCTCTGGCGTCTTCACCGCGCCTCAATTTCGAGGGCAGGGGATCGCCACGCGCGCCATGATCGATCTGTGTCGCGCCTTGTTCGCGCGCGGCTGGCCGCGTATGACCCTCTATGTGAACCAACAGAACGCCGCGGCGTTGCGCGTGTACGAGCGCGTCGGTTTTAACTTCTACGATGACTACGAGACGATCTTTGTCGCCTCGTAGCATCACAGCTTGTTTTCTGCCATCATGCCTCATGTCTTCTCGGCGATGGCGTTGTGTCTTTTATACGAGTGACTCGGATGACCACCGAACCGATCGATACATCCTCCTCTCAACTCACCAACATGCGTGAGTTGGAAGAGTCGAGGTCCAAGTTGGACGCCTTCCTCGCCACGAGGATCGGGCGCTTCGTGAAGTTTGGCGTGGTCGGCGGATCAGGCGTGGTCGTCAACCTCGGCGTCTTCTGGATTTTCTTCACGTTGCTCGCCACGAGCGAATCACTCGCCGAGGGCACACGCCACACACTCGCCAACGGCGCTGGCGTCATCGTCAGCATCTTCACCAACTTCCTGCTCAACGACTCCTGGACCTGGGGAGATCGCATCAAGGGAAGCCGCAAGGATTGGGCGAAGCGCCTGGCGCGCTATTACCTGAGCTGCTCGATCGCGGCCGGGGTGCAAATCTTGACCGCGAGCCTGACTTACTCGATGATCCTGTCGAAATTCGAGCTCGCGCTATTTGGCGTCGAGCTCGGGCCGACGCTGGCCGTGCTCGTAGGGATCGCCTGCGGCATCGCCATCAACTTCCCGATCAGTCACCTCTGGGCCTTCAAGGATGCGGATGCACAGGACGACGCCGCTGCCGATTAAGACACCATCCATACGACGCGCACTCCTCTTGCTCGCGCTCGTGCTCTTCGTGCTGCCCTCGTGCAACACAGGCAAGACGAGCGAGGTCAAGAACGAGTCGGCCGATGAAATCATTGGCCGCCCTCCACCCAAGGACGATGATCCGTTCGCCAACCGCGCGCTCCCTGCCGATGCCGTCCCCGCGAGCAGCAGCGGGACTGTCGGCGATACCGATCCTGGCAAGACCGAACCTCCTGCCGAGGAACGCGTCGAGCCCGCCGTCGCCAAAAAGGCAGAGCCCGAACGCCAACCCGAGAACGTGCAGAACCAACCCGGTTACCGCTGCTTCTCGTGCGTGAGGATCTGCCCTGATTCAGATCCCACGCCCGATTGCAGCCGCACGCCGGAGAATATCATCTGTGGCTGGGGCACGAGCGATAGAGAGACGGATGCCAGGAGCTTGGCGCGCGCCGAGTGCGACGCGACGCTCGATCTGGCGCGCGGGATGCCGCGATACAGTCGCATCGATGGAGGTTGCCCTGCGGCGACCTGCCGTTGATTCTCTCGCGTGACTCTTGGCCCTGGTGCCGAGCGAAAAAAAGCCGCCGAAAAATTATTGTGGAAGGATTGCTCGACGCAGACCTACACAATAATTTTTCGGCGGCTTTTTTTCGCGGGCCGCGACCTGTGGTTCACGCTATTTGCGTGAACCTGTCAGGATCAGATCAGGAGCAGGGTGGGGTGCTCGAGCATCTTCTTGATGCGTCGCAGGAACTCGGCGCCGATGGCGCCATCGACGGCGCGGTGATCGCAAGTCAGCGTGACCTTCATGCGGGTGCCGACGGTGAGTTCGCCATCCTTGACGACGGGCACCTGTTGGACCGCGCCGCAGGCGAGGATGCCAGACTCGGGTGGGTTGATCACGGCCTGGAAGTGATCGATGCCGTACATGCCGAGGTTGCTGATGGAGAAGGTCGAGCCGCCGTATTCGCCCGGCTTGAGCTTCTTGTCGCGCGCCTTCGTGGCGAGCTCGCGCGTCTCGCGAGAGATGGCCACGAGGCTCTTTTTGTCCGCGTCGCGGAGCGTCGGGGTGATGAGCCCTTCGTCGAGCGCCACGGCGACGCCGATGTGAACCTGGTCGAAGGTGGCGAGCTCGTCGCCAGCATACGCCGTGTTCATGCGAGGGTAGTCGCGAAGCGCCAGGGCGCATGCCTTGACGATCATGTCATTGACAGAGATCTTGGCGTCGACCTCGGCGGCGGCGAGATCGTTGTTGAACTCCTTGCGCTTGGCCATGGCGGCCCCCATATCGATCTCCATGGTGAGATAGAAGAAGGGGGTGTTTGCCCAGACCTGCGTCATGCGACGCGCGATGGTCTTGCGCATCTGACTCATCGGCTCGAAGCTCGCGGAGGCATCCGGCATCTCGCCAACGACCAACGGCTCGCCAGGGGCTGCCACAGGCGCGGCCTGACGTGCAGGAGCGCTGCTCGAAGCGGCGCTCGAGGCGCCGGATTCGATGGCGTCCTCGACGTCTGCGCGGATGATGCGACCGCCAGGGCCAGTTCCTTTGACGGCAGCGAGGTCGAGGTCGTTGTCGGCGGCGATGCGGCGCGCCAGCGGGCTCGCCTTGATGCGCTTGCCGTCTGTATCACTCGAGGCTGCCGGGGCAGCGCTCGTGGCAGAGGAGGATGTCTGCGCTTGCTCGGCGGCCTGATCCTCGGAGCCTGCATCATCTGCGGAGCCCTGGGTTGCTTGACCGCCACCACCGAGACCTGCGAGGGCCTCCTCGGGATCTTCGCCAGCCTCACCGATCACGGCCATGGGTGCGCCGACGGGGACCGTATCACCGTCCTTGACCAGGACCTTGAGGACGGTCCCTTCAAAGAAGGACTCCATCTCCATGGTCGCCTTGTCCGTCTCGATCTCGGCGATGATTTCGCCCTCTTCAACGCTCTCGCCCTCGGCTTTGAGCCATGCGGCGATGGTCCCCTCTTCCATGGTGGGGCTGAGCGCCAGCATCGTGATCACTTCGGCCATTGGTCTTGCTCCTATCTCTGGTAGCGGATCGATTCTTTCGATGGTTCGAGATGCTTCCCGTCCTCGTTACTCTTGCCTGGGCGTCCGCTGATAATCAGCGGTTGCGGTAGCAGGCGCGGCGCACGGCTTCGGCGACGCGCTCGGCGTTTGGCAGCGAGAACTCCTCGAGGTTAAAGGCGTAAGGCATCGGCACGTCCGCCTGGTAGACGCGCTCGACAGGCGCATCGAGCCAGTCGAAGAGGTCACGCGAGACGAAGTCAGCGATCGTGCTCCCCACGCTCGCCCAGTACCAACCTTCCTCGGCGACGACGCAGCGGTTGGTCTTCTTGACCGACTGGCGGATGAGGTCCTTGTCCAGAGGACGCAGCGTGCGAGGATCGAGGATCTCGACCTCGATGCCTTCCGCGCTCAGGATCTCGGCGGCTTCCTTGGCCACGTGGACCATGCGGCTCCAGGCAATGATCGTGCAATCACTCCCTTCGCGCTTGATGTCACCCTTGCCCATCGGGATCAGGTACTCTTCCTCGGGGACCTCTCCCTTGGCGCCAAAGAGGATCTCGGACTCGATAAAGATCACGGGATCAGGATCGCGGATGGCGGTCTTGAGCATCCCTTTTGCATCGTAAGGGGTCGCGGGCATCATCACCTTGAGGCCAGGGATGTGCACGTATTGTGCTTCGAGCGACTGCGAGTGCTGCTGCCCGAGCGCGCCACCTGCGCCGCCCGCGCCGCGGATGACGATGGGGCAGGAGAGCTGCCCGCCCGACATCGAGCGCATCTTCGCGGCGGTGTTGACCACCTGATCCAGGGCGAGGATGGCGAAGTTAAAGGTCATCATCTCGATGATGGGCTTGAGGCCGACCATCGCCGCGCCAATGCCGATGCCAGCGAAGCCGAGCTCGGCGATCGGGGTGTCGACCACGCGCATCGGCCCGAACTGGTCGAGCATCCCCTGGCTGACCTTGTAGGCGCCATTGTACTCGGCGACCTCTTCTCCCATGAGGAAGACATCCGGGTCGCGCACCATCTCTTCGGTCATCGCTTCGCGGAGTGCTTCGCGGAACAGAATCTCACGCATCGTGCTCTCTCCTGCTGCTCTTATCTATCGCCTGCGCGCCGCGCCTCTCTGTGAAGAGGAGGATGCGGCGGACATGCGGCGAGGTATGATTTGTTTTTTTCGAGTTGATCGTTTCGTGACGCCGAGGCGCCTCTCAAGGGAGCTCTGGGCCTTCGATGTCAAAGGGCCAGTCGACGTACACATGATCGTAGAGGGCGTTGAGCGGAGGTTGTGAACCGTTCATGGCGAACTTCTCGTTCCCCTTTGCCTCGTCCTTGAGCTCCTTGTCGAGCTCCTGGAGCTGGTCGTCGGTGGCGATCTCCTGATCCACGAGCCAGTTGTGGAAGCGTTGGATCGGGTCGCGGCGTTGCTCCTCTTCGACCTCTTCCTTGGTGCGGTAGGTCGCAGGATCGCTCATGGAGTGTCCACGATAGCGGTAGGTGCGGATGTCGAGGAAGGTGGGCATGCCATCCTTCTTGGCGCGCTCGACGGCGGCGTCGATGGACTCCCAGACCGAGAGGACGTTCTGTCCGTCAACGGTCTCGTGCGCGATGCCGTAGCTGATCGCCTTCTTCTCGAGCTCGCTGATGGCGCTCGCGCGGGTCAACTCTGTGCCCATGGCGTACTTGTTGTTCTCGGTGATGTAGATCACGGGGAGATCCCAGAGCGCGGCCATGTTCAACGCTTCGTGGAAGGCGCCCTGGTGAACGCTGCCCTCGCCAAAGAAGCAGAGGCAGACGGCGTCCTCCTTGCGGTATTTGATCGCCCAGCCGATGCCCGTGGCGGTGGGGACGTGCCCACCGACGATGCCCCAGCCACCGTAGAACTTGCGGTCGGTGTCAAAGATGTGCATCGAGCCACCCATGCCGCCCGAGCTCCCTTCGGCTTTCCCGAAGAGCTCGGCCATCACGGCATCAGACGCGACGCCGCGCGCGATGGCGTGTCCGTGCTCGCGATAGGCGGCCACGACGTAGTCATCGTCACCGATGGCGTGCATGGCGCCGACGGCGACGCCTTCCTGGCCGATGTAGAGGTGACAGAAGCCCTTGATCTTGCCTTGTTGATAGGCGCGACCTGCGCGCTCCTCGAAGCGACGGATGCGCAACATGTCCGTATAGATCGCCAGGAGCTTCTCGTCGCTCACCTTGGCGCGGACACGCTCGGTCTGTTCTGGGGTGATCTCGGTGTAACCTGCGTGTGGCTGGTTGCTTGGAGCGGTTTGGTCTGCCATGCTTTTCTCACGCTCGATGTAGGAGGGAAGGATCGCGTTGCCGATTGCTGGCAATCCTTATGTCCAGGGGCCCCTTGCGTCAAGACACTTCGCCGAGCTTCCCGTCCTCTTGGCGTTGGCATGCAAAATCCTGTATAACTCCTGACATGAATTTGAAGGGGACGCATACCGCGCGTCCCGATGGTCTGAGTCGGTTCGGGTGGTTGGGTGATGTCGATACCCTCTGCAACACCTCACCGAAATCCTTCACAGAACATCGAACGATTTGCACGAGCTGAGACGTAGTAGCGTATACTTTCACCGACACGCTCGAGTAGCCGACGGTTTGTTCTGGAGTTATCGATGAAGCAAAGAATCCTCTCCTCCCTGTTTCTGGGCACGACGCTCGCGTTGCTCGCCACGTCGGCCTGTACCGACGAAAACCCTGGCGATGGCAACATGGGTACGCCATGTCCCACGGGACAAGTACGCAGCCCCATCACGGGCAACTGCGAGACTCCTACCGTGGATGGCAACTGTCCTGTGGGGCAGCAGGTCGATCCCTCGACTGGATTCTGCGAACCGGTTGGCGCCAACGCCAACCCTTGCCCGATCGGGCAAGTCCCTGACGCGAACGGCGTCTGCATGCCTGGCGCGGGGAACAACGCAGGGAACAACTCCACGCCAGCCGATCCGTGGGCAAACTCCGATGGCGACACCCACCTCGACAAGCACGACAACTGCCCGATGGTCACCAACGAGGATCAGGCAGATGGCGACGAGGACGGCGCGGGCGACGCATGTGACAACTGCCTCGACGCGGCAAACGGCGATCAGACCGACTCCGATGGCAACGGCATCGGTGACGCGTGTGAAACGGGCATGTTCTACGACTCGAGCCGCGATAGCGACGGCGACGGCGTGCCCGACATCGCGGACGTCTGCCCGGGCAGGCCAAATCCAGGCCAGACAGACAGCGATGGCGATTCGCTCGGCGACGAGTGTGACAACTGCCCCTCGGTCGCCAACTACGACCAGACCGACAGCGACGGCGATGGCCAGGGCGATGCTTGCTCTCCTGTCCCCACCGGACAGATCTGTGACCGCAAGGAGTCACAGTTCATGCGCATCGACCCGAACCTCTTCATCATCCTCGACCGCTCCGGCTCGATGGGTGATCCGGGCTCCTCGCCAAACCGCAGCAAGTGGCAGGACGCGACCGCAGCGCTCGACAGCGTCGCCAACGAGCTCGCTGGCGAGATCAACTTCGGGCTCTCCTATTATAGCGGCGACGGCGGCTCGAGCTCCTGCTCGAGCAACCGCACGCTGAATATGGGACGCCACGCGCCAGCAGCGATCAAGGGCGCCTACAGCAGCATCGGGCCATCGGGCGGCACGCCGACCGCGACCGCGCTCAAGGACGCGCGCAACGGCAACTTCGTCGATCTCCCCAACGACAACATGTCCTCGGTGCGCCCCAAGGCGGTCGTCCTGATCACCGACGGTATCACCGGTTCGTGTGATGGCGGTCAGGCAGGCGCCGTGACGCAAATCGAGCGCCTCTTCTCGTCTGGCATCAAGACCTACGCCATTGGCTTTGGTGGCGGCGCTTCGCCAACCCAGCTCGAAGAGTTCGCCGACGCGGGCGGCACCAATAACTACTACCAGGCGGACAACACGAACACGCTCGTGACGGCGTTGCGCAACATCGCAAACGACGTCATCACCTGTTCCTACGCGCTCGAGGGTGTGCCTCCCGACCCCAACAAGATTTGGGTCGAGACGACCATCAACGGCACCACGACCAATGTGCCTCGCGATGGCTCCAACGGTTACACCTACGACGCGGGCTCGAACTCGGTCACCATCAACGGCGCCGCGTGCACGCAGCTTCGCAACGGCAACCCGAGCCAGACCTCGGTCAAGATCGAGCTCGGTTGCGCGACCGCGTGTCAACCTGACGGCGAGGAGGTCTGTGACTATCGTGATAACAACTGCGATGGTCGCATCGACGAGGGGTGCGAGGCGTGCACGCCAGAGCTTTGCGATGGCGAGGACAACGACTGCGATGGCCAGGTCGACGAGGGTTGCCCCAACTGCAAGTTTGACGGCGAGATGTGCACCTCGGACGGCGAGTGCTGTTATGGCAGCTGCCGTGATGGCCTCTGTCAGCCCGCGTGTCGCCCCGAAGGTGTCGAATGCTTCGAGGATTACGACTGCTGCGGTGGCACCTGTGCTCGCGCTCAGGGCGAAGAGAAGGGCGTTTGCATCGCAGGCTGACCTGACATTCCCGCGAGGTCGTGTGGTCCACCACGCGACCTCGCGTCGGTAAGAAAAACAAAGCGCGCCAGGGATTTCCCTGGCGCGCTTTGTCGCTTTCTGGTCGAGGCTCGTGGGTTGTCAGCGATGACAACTCGCCATTTTTAGAAGGTAGGGATGTCGATCTTCTTCGGGTCGATCTTCTTCTTTGGCTTCTTCTTCTCGGGCTTGGTCTTGGTAGTCTTGGGCGTGACATCTGCCCAGGCCGAGTCCTTGGCCTTCTCTTTTTCCTTGTCGCCGCGCTCGGTGCTCGAGGGGGGAGCGCTTTGTGAAGAGCCCTTCTTTGCTTCGAGCTTGTTCAACGCGATGGAGATCGACTCGGGCGTCTGGTCATCGACCGTCTGCGTGAAGGTCTCGTAGCCAGCGGCTTCCACGCGAAGCGTGAGCGTTTGTCCTTCCTCGATCTCGAGCGATCCTGGGACCGACGCTACGGGGATGGTCTCCTCCCCCTTGTAGACATCTGCCTCGATGGAGGCGTCGCCGTTCTCGAGCGTGAGCTTGATCTTGCGCATCTTCTTCTCGGGCTCGACAGGGATATCGTCGAGCGGCGGCAAGGTCGCTGCGGGCGCGGTCTCTGTTGGTTTGTCCGCGATGTTTGCAGATGCGGTGGTCGTCTTGTCTGACTCGGACGAGGAGGTGGCGAGCATCAACCCTCCACCCCCGAGGAGCAACAGGACAACGAGCGCGCCGACGCCAACGAGCACCTTCGCGTTTCCTCCCGTGGAGGACTCCGCGGGAACAGGCATGGGCTCGAAATCGAACGCGCCAGTGCTTGCTTCTGCTGCTGACTGCGCAGGTTCGTCGTAGGGCTCGATGCCCGAGTTTTCGAGCGGCTGGTCATCGCGAGGCACGAAGGAATTGCGGATCGGGCCAGTGTCGTCGACGACCTCCTCGGTCAGCGGAGGTGTTTGTGGGATGACCGGAGCGGGCGCAGTGATATTGCTCGTGGGGGCGCCTGACATCATCGGCATGGGAGGATGCGGGAGGGCCGCGGGCGTGCTTTGATGTGCGGCCGGAGCTTGCGCCACGGGGACGCGCTGTGAGCGTGAAGATTGGCTCACGTCCGATGCGGCGTTGGCCGCGCTCGAGGGTGGTGTCAGGTGCTCGGCGAGCTGAGAAGAGCTCGAGTTCGAGTAGTTCTGGAGTGATGCGCCCGCGTTGAGCACGAGCGGCAAGCTCGAGAGTGTATGGTCAGGGATGTGGTTGAGATCGCGCAGCATCTGCTCGGTGCCCGAGTAACGTTCGGAGGTCTCCTTGGCGAGCGCCTTTTGGAGCACTGCGATGAGCGGGGAGCCTTGCAGCTCGGGCAAGAATTCGATCGGCTCCGGGCCAGCCTGCGCCTGGATAAGCTCCCACCTGCTCGCGCCAGCGAAGGCGCTTTTTCCCGAGAGGAGCTCGTTGGCGATAAGCCCGAGCGAGTAGATGTCTGTGTGCGGGCCGATCGCGTGCCCCCGGATTTGTTCGGGGGACATGTAGCGCAGCGTGCCCACGAGCATCCCGGCCGAGGTCAGAGGGTTCTCTTCGTCTTCCTCGTGCTCGAGGATCTTGGCGATGCCGAAGTCGAGGACTTTGACGAAGTCTTGCTCGCCGTGCATATCCACGATCATGATGTTCGCGGGCTTCAGGTCGCGGTGCACGATCCCATGCGCGTGCGCCTCGCCGAGGCTCTTGAGCGCCTGCACGAGGATGCGCTTGACCCTGAGCGGAGATTGCGCGCCTTCATTGCGCAGCACATCCTTGAGCGTGACCCCCTTGAGGTACTCCATCGTGTAGTAGAGGTGGAGGTTCTCGGCGTCATCCCTGAAGTCGAAGATGCGAACAGTGTTCGGGTGGGAGAGGATGCGAATCGCCATGACCTCGCGCTTGAAGCGCTCGATCATCTCGCTGGGGTCTGGGCCATGCGCGATCAACATCTTGAGCGCGACGTCGCGCTGCATCGGGATATGTTTGGCGAGGAAGACGGCGCCAAAACCACCCTTGCCGATCATACGGGTGATCTCGTACGTGTCGTCGATCACGTCCCCGATGTCTGGTAATCCTACCATGATCTGAACAATGCTGTGCTGGGCCAGGACCAACGATTCTCTGGTGATGGTCTCGCTGGCGTGATAGGCTTTCTTGACTATGAGGCGGCCAATAATTCGCCACCCTCCGAAGTCCCGCCGGAGATCGCGAACGATCTGTTTCGGACTGAAACTGGGCAGGATTCACATTGAGTATATCACCCTCGGAGTTGGATGTGTACGTTCCTCGGATTTTTTCTGTCTGGTTGGCAAGTGCGCTCGGCGTGATCTTTGTTCTGTGTGCCCCCAATATGGCGAGCGCGCAGATGACAGAGGAGGAGACCAAACAGTTCACCGGTTATATCTCGCAGGCAAAGGACGCCTTCGAGAAAAAAGACTACGAGGAGGCGGCTTCGCTCCTCAAGAAGGCCAACTACATCTACGTCGACCCTCGCGTCCTGTTTAACATCGCGCGCTCCTACGAGAAGATGGATCGCTGCGGGCAGGCGATCGCCTACTACAAGGCCGCGCTGCGCAGCGGCCTCGAAGGGGACAACGCCGACACCGCCGAGAAAGAGGTCAAGGCAGCCAAAAAGTGCGACGACTTCGACGCCTTTGGCTCCGGTCGCGTGGTGATCAAATCCCAGCCCGACGACGCGCTCGTCATCATCGATGGTGAGAAGCGTGGCAAGACCCCGCTCGAACTCATCATGCTCTCGAGCGGCACGCACAAGGTCGTGATCAAGAAAGAGGGCTACGAGGATCAGGAGTTCGAGCTCGACCTCGAACCTGAAGAGGACGCCAGCGTCAAGAAGACGCTTGAGGAAGAAGAGATCCTCGTCGTCGACAAGGGCACCGGCGATGGAAACGGCGACGGCAATGGCGATGGGAACGGCGATGGAAACGATAGCCTCATCCCTCAAGAAGAGCCTCAGGAGCTCAACATCCCGGCGATCGCTATCGCTGGAGCTGGCGCAGGTTTGCTGGTCGTGGGTGCGGTCATCGACCTCAAGGTCATCCCTGGTATCGACGCCGAGCGCGAGCAGTACATCTGCGCCATCGAGATCGATCAGCCCTGCACCCAGGGGGATATCGACCAGTACCGGGAGCTCTCGAACAAGCGCAAGAGCCGCTCGAGGCTCGCGCTCGGGAGCTACGTCGGCGGCGGCGCCATGCTCGTCGGTGGGGCCACCTGGCTCATCCTCGATATGACCGTCCTCAAGCAGGAGAAAGATCCCAACGCGCTCAGGTTCGCGCCAAACTTCGCGCCCGGTCAGGCAGGATTCTCACTGGAGAAGCGCTTCTGATCTGTAACTGGGATGCGAGCGCAAGAAAGGAAAAGGGGCTGGTGATTTTCTCGAGAAAATAAACACCCCCATTTCCATTCTTGCGCGAGCGAGCAGCGCCCAACCGCAGCACACCAAAAACGAACTAAC
>JAYZVO010000174.1:0-6789 GCA_036155555.1 Myxococcota bacterium | reverse complement strand
ACATCGCGCCTCGCCGCACACCCTCGCGTCTCTCGAGCGCATGAAATCAGCCCGAGACTCAATCAGAGGATCGGAAGGAGAGCTTCCCGAGCACGCCAATAGTCGCCAGCGGCGTGGGGCGAGTGGTGTGCCAACCATAGGGAGAGCGGCTGGCAGGGTGAAGCTCGTGCGCACGCAAGACCTCGGCGACGGCTGCCGCGACGATGCGCTCGTTTGCCTTCTTGGCGAGCATCCACTCCACCAGGGTGTGGAGCGCGCCTTCGTCCCAATCGAGGTAGAACTCCACTGGTTTTGCGGTCACCTGACGCTTCATCGTCTCGATCGCGCCGATACCTGGCTCTTCGAACGGTGCACGACCCGTCAGCATCTCGAACATCACGCTGCCAAGCGAGTACACATCCGTCGCGGCCGTGATCTTCTGGTTCGTGATCTGCTCGGGTGACATGTAGAGCGGCGTCCCGGAGATGCTGTTGGCGCCCTCATCCAGGCGACCGAGCATCCTCGAGCCTTCGACAAACGCCAGCCCGAAGTCCATGATCACTGGCCACGCGCGCCCGAGGCGATGCTCGATGAAGATGTTCTCGGGTTTGATGTCACGGTGCACCACGCCGCGCTCGTGCAAATGCGCGAGCGCGTCCGCCAACTGCTCGGCCACCGTCAACACGAACACAGGATCGAGCGCCTCCCCCTTCTCCAACATACTCGCCAGCGTGTCGCCCTGGAGCAGCTCGGTCGCCACATAGACATCCTGCCCCTCCTCCCAAACCTCGTAGCACTTGACCACATTGGGGTGCTCGAGCTTTTGAAGGATCTTTCCCTCACGCAACATCATCTCGCGGGCGTGCTCGTGCGAGTGCATGTGCGCATTGAGCACCTTGAGCGCGAGCTCTGTCGAGGTCTTCGTGTCGAAGACCTCGTAGACAGTCCCGAAAGCGCCCGAGCCGATCACGCGCTCTACCATGTAACGGTTGGCGATCACTGAACCAGGCAAAATCTGAGCTGTATGTGTGTGGTGACTCATCGCGGCGCTCCAAATCAGGTGATGTCGATTCCTTATCGAGTCACTTCATAGAGGTGTCGTCAGACCAAAGGTCACTCGAAAAATCCAGAATTTGTAGAAAGATGCAATGACGCCGGAGCAATTTATTCTCGCTCCTCTGCCTTCACCCGCATAAAAACTGGCGCTTGGGAGGAGGAAAAATCTTTGCTCGGTGCTCGAAAAAACCCCTGCGAAGAGAAATTTATCCTCTTCGCCAATGCCCGCAACATGGCGAATCATCTGGGAGATCGAATCTCCCATGGAGCTTTTCAACGGAAAGCGCGGACTCGAGAGCGGAGTCCGGGGGTATCGCTCGAAAGCCTCTGACAACTCGGGCCAGGTCAAAAAACCCCATCCCGAAGCTACCCGCATTGCCTCTACATCGATCTTTATCACGTACAATCGAGCGTCAACGTAGCACGGGCTTATGATCCTGGCGCCCTAAAAACCGTCATATTCTGGAACTTTGCGTTCTAGAAGGAGAGCCACAAGCTCGCGCCAGCCTGGCTGTAGAGTCGCTGCGAGCTCACCCGACGCCCGGCGACGAGGTTCTCGCGCAGGTCGAGGCGCGCGCCAAAGCGGCGGTCTTGCGGAGACCACAACAAGCCTGCGCCAGCGTAAAACACCGGCAGCGCGGCGCCATTCTCACCCAGGACCACCTCGGGACCACCACCCACGCCGACAAAGGGACGCAAACTCCGCGTGGTGATCAGGTACCCTAGCCCGAGGCGTCCCCCCAGGGTGGTGAGCCCATCACCAGCCGCGTCGTTGCCGCGCCCGACCTCGACAGAGAGATCGAAGAGGAGGTGTTGCTCGACGAGCGCCGTACCTTGCACACCCGCATTCCAGGTAAGTGAGACATCTCCGCTCTGGAGGTCGAGTGATTCCCCGAACAGACCTCGCCAGCTTCCGAGCCCGGACAAACGCAACGAGACATCGAGCGTGTCTTCCGCGCCCACGCCCGAAACCGCCTGGGCACCTGCTTCATCACGTGTGTCGACTACCACGCGCGCGACGACAAGGTCTGTCCCGGCGATCGAGATCGTCGCAGAAGAGCGCGCCTTGCCCGTATTTCGCACAGGGATAACCCAGTTCGTCCCGTTCTTACTAGTCGGTTCGCCGGTGGCCTCGAGGCCACCGGCAGTGCGAACCTCGAGCGCGCGCACCGGGACATCGAGCAACACATCGAACGCGTAGCTCTCGCCATGCTCGAGGACAAGCCTCTTGGGGTTCTGCGCGTTGACCGATGCGACCTCGACCTCGAGCGGAGGAGTCACGCGATCCCCGTCCTTGCACTCGATCGTTTTCTTGCCGGGAGATGCGGCGAGCAAGCGCTTGGAGTAAGTCTCCTCGCCGCTAAATCGACAGCTCAGGTAACCGAAGGAGAGCTCGGTCCCAGGCGCGATCCTGCTGCTTGTAAACGGCATATCCTCGGCGGTGACGTCGATAATCTCCACGGCCGCTGGAGGACTGGGCTTCCCTTCAAAGCCCTCGTTGTCCGTGGTCGAGATCGTGACCGAGTACACGCCCGCAGGCAGACGCGCCAGCTCGAGCTGGCGCACGTTGTCACTCACAACGAACGCGCCTACCAACTCCTGACTCGAGTCAAAGACCTCGAGCCTCCACGCCGCTGCTCCTTTGACCTCGCCCCACTGCAACAAGGATCGGTTCTCACCCAAAACGGAGAACGCCGTGATCTGATCCTCTGCCCACTTTGGAGGATCGGGGAGCGGCTTTGGCGGCGTGGGGTCCTTCCCCTTGACGACCTTGCTCCCCGTGTTCTCTGGGAGCGCGATCTCGGCGCCACCCTTTCGACGACTGCGCACGCGCGCCTTCTTGCTCGTGTGGTTGGCCACGAGCGTGGTGCCTCCGTCGAGCACCTTGACCAACCCCTCACCATCCTCGCTCACGGCGATGGCGCCAGGCGTCTCGACCTCGACGGTTCCGCCCGCGAGCTCATCGAGCCGCGTCGCGAGCGTGCCTCGCTCGAGGCTCGCGTGGCGTCCTCCCGATTCGCGCTCGGCCTCGCCGTAGATGACGACCAGAGTGTTCTCGCGCATCCTCAGGTTGGCCTTCTCGCGAAGGAAGCGAATCTCAGCGGACGATTTCTCACCGGAGTCGACGCGCCACGCTCGAAAGAGATCCTGACCGCGCTCGGCTTCCTGCCACGAGGAGACCTTGGGCGCGCGCGTACGCACCTTGCCTCGGTGCGCGTTGATGCGCGCGTCCGCTCCGGCGGGCTTCTTGGCCGCCAACAACTTCTCCTTGGTCGGCAACTTGAGCACCTGGCCAGGATAAATGCGAAAACGTGAGTCAAAGTCGTTGTAGCTATCGATCAACTGGTAGCAGAGCTGCCCATCGCCATAAACCTTGCGCGCGATCCCGATGCAGGTGTCCCCCCGCTGCACCTCGTATTCGATGAACGCTTCCTGCGCGGCCACATCATTTGCCGCGCATAACATCCCTGAACACATCACCAACGTCGCAATCCATCTCGTCTTCATCATCGTGCGTTATTCCTTCGAGCGCGACGCTGCGCCCTCTTGAGTCGCTTGGTCAGATCGTCAGGGGTAAAATCACTCGGGATGACATCGAGCGCTCCGGCGCGCAAGAGCGCCGCGACGTGATCCATATCATCCAGGCTCGTCGCCACGATCACGACATGATCCTGGCTCAAGCGCTCTACTTCTTCCACAGAAAGGTCGCGCCCAAAGAGGACCCCTACCTCTATTGACGGCTCGAAGGGGACGAGCTGAAAACCATTGCTCCCGAGCGCGGCGATCATGTCCATATGTTCGGGCGCACCGATCAAGCCGATGTTCTGGAGATCATGAAAGGTCGAGGTCGTGGTCACCTCGAACTGCGAGGTCACCGCCGACTCGAGCACCTGCCGCTCGGTCACAGGCGCGACCATGCGCCCGCTGCGCGCTTGCCAGTCTCCTCCTCGACCCCATTGCGAAGGGAGTTGCTGGAGATCTTGCAGCAACCGCAACACATCACGGGTCGAGGGACGACGCGCAGGGTCCTTCTCGAGCATCTTGTAAACAAGCGACTCGAGCGCGACAGGAACGCGGCGCCTTTCGGCGCGTGACATCTTGGGTGGAGGCGAAAAAAGCTGCCTCGTCATCACCTTTACGACGTCATCGTTGGTGTCCTCGAAGGGGGTGTTGCCCTCGATCAACTCGTAGAGCAAACAACCGAAGGCGTACATATCCGACGCGCTCGTGAGGGTCTTGCCAGAGACCTGCTCGGGCGACATGTAGAGCGGCGTCCCGGCCACGGTCGAGTCCGTCTTGGTCAGGCGCCCGAGTTCCTCATCTTTCTCGATAAAGGCAAGCCCGAAGTCAACGACCACGCACCTCCACTGATCGCCGCGATCTTCGATGAGGATGTTGGCAGGCTTCAAGTCACGGTGAACCAGGCCGATGTCGTGCGCAGCGCTCAACGCGCTGGCGAGCTGGACGCCGATATCGACCACCTGCTCGATGTCCTGGACGCGCTCGCGGTCGAGAAAGTAGCGAAGATCCCTTCCATCGAGCAACTCCATGACGGTGTAGAGCAGCCCATCGTGATCGCCAGTGTCATAAACCTGCACCACGTTCTGGTGCTTGATCTGTGCGTTGATCTTGGCCTCGCGCTTGAAACGCAAGCGGTAGTTTTTATCGAAGCTATAGACTGGCGAGAGGAGCTTGAGCGCGAACGTGCTCCCGAGGTCCTCGTGGCGCACACGATAGACCGAGCCCATCGCGCCGCTCCCGAGGAAAGCCTCGACGGTGTATTTCTCGCCGACCAATTCGCCGGTGCTCAAAAACTGCATGGCTCCTCTCTCCTGCTCACAGGCGCACTTCGCAAAGCGTCACTTCCTCGTCCATCCCAGGGAAGGTGCGCGTTCCTACCTGCGCGATTTCAAAGGCATCATCCGCGAGCGCTGCTGTAGCCGACGTGATAAGGATCTGGTTGGGGCGAGCGATCGCTTCGAGCCTCGCGGCCAGGTTGACGACCTCGCCGATGACTGTGTAGGCGACCCTCGATTCGGAGCCGACGTTGCCAACGAGCGCTTCGCCAGAGTGAACGCCCACGGCGATCTCGATCTCGACGCCAAACTGCTCGCGCCAACGCGCGTTCCCGACATCCAACCAGCTTATCAGATCCTCGGCAGCCATGAGCGCGTTCTCTGCGTGCTCCTCGTCAGGAGCCGGTGCGCCCCAGAACGCCATCACGCAATCCCCGACGAACTTGTCGACCACGCCGCCGTGGCGAAACACGATCTCGGTGGCGATGGTGAAGAACTCGTTGAGGATCGCCACGATGACTTCGGGAGGTTTCGATTCACACAGCGGCGTGAACCCGACGATGTCTGCGAACAGGACGGTGACTTCGGCGCGGCGCCCTCGCAAAGCATCGAGGTCGCCCCCTGTAGAGACCTGCTCGACGACGCTTCGAGGCATATAACGACCGAGCTCGGCGCGGATAAGCTCCTGGCGTCGGATCTCCTCCTCGCTCTCTGCGAGTGTTTGCGCCGCGTGGTTGAGGGTGTGTCCCAGGACCGCAAACTCATCACGCGTGTCGACGTGCACGCGCGCGTCAAACTCCCGCTGGGCGAGCGAGATACATTGCTTGACGAGATCGCTGACGGGTCGCGTGAACTTCCTGGCGAGCAACAGCGCCGCCACACAGGAGAGGATCGTGGTCAATAGCAAGACCACGAGCACCGCCCAACGCGTCCGAACGAGCGGCGCGTAGGCTTCGGCCTGGGTCACGCGCGCGACGACAAGCCATGGCGCCTCCGCCAACGGCTTGGCCGTCACCAACCAACGCTGGCTCCCATCGAACTCGCCAGAGACTGCCACAGTCTTGACGGTTGTCATCGGCATCAGCCAGGCGAGGAGCGCATCCTCTTCGAGCTTCTCGCCGCGCTGCTTCTCCTCGACGTGAGCACGCACGACGCCATCTCGACCGAGCACGAACAGCGACTGCGCGTTTCCATCGAAGCGCGCGTGCACGAGCTCCTCGAGCTTGGCCTGGAGGAACTCGAGCGAGACCTCGGTCAACAGGTAGCCAGTGATTTTGTCCGGCGAGGGCTTGAGCGGCGTCACGATCTGCGCGCGCCCTTGCTTGACGGTCAAGATGCCGCCGCTCCTGGCGATCGGCTCGGGCAAGGGGAGCGCGAGCTTGTCCGGGTAGTCCGGCGAGGTCTTTCCAGCCTCGGTGATGGTGTCGATCCATTTGCCCTGCGCATCAAAGATCGCGGCGTGATCGAGAGGATCACTCCCGGCGACGAGCGTCCTTGCGAGAGGAATGCGCAAGGAGCGATCGAGTTGCGGATCGCTCAACGCCAACGCGATCTTGGCAGAATCACCGCGCGCGTTCGCGAGCGCCGCGTCGAGCTCGAGGCTCACCTCGGAGGTCGCCGACAGACGAACCTCGCGGCTGACCTGCTTGATCATCGCCTCGTTCGCGTCCAACAAAGACCACGCGATCGCAGCTGCGGGGATGATGGCGAATGTCGCCGTCAGCAACGCGAGCTTTCGCCACAAGGGCACCTGGATTTCTTGCTCAGCCACAAACTCCTCCTGAGAGCACAGAATCCCCCGATGCAACAAACAATAACGCCTGACGATATCCCTTATACCACCACGAGACTTTCGTTTCGATGCCTCTCGTCACGCACGAATATGAGACCCGCCAAACATCGCCAGGGTCACATTTTTTCAGTGTGAGAGGCGCGGTAAGCAGCGGGGGCGGGCCCC
>JAYZVO010000173.1:0-30897 GCA_036155555.1 Myxococcota bacterium | reverse complement strand
CAAAAATAGGGGCCGCGATTTGTCACAAATCCCCTCAGATTTACAACGCGAGACCAAAACAGCCCGCCCCATTTTTTTGCGGGCGACGCCCTGTGGTTCGCAGAAAACGCTCAGTCGTACTTGCGCTCCATGCGGATGGCGAAATCGATGAACGGATCGGGGAGCTCTTCTATCGCGTCGGTGCCGTGGCAATCACTGATGTCGAAGGTGCGAACCCCAGGATCATCATCGACGTTCAAGACCAGCAGGACGCCAAAATCACCGCGCATCCCTTCCGGGCAACCGAAGTCATCGTCCTTGATCGCGGTGACGAAGTCATCGTCGAGGACCATCTGTCGCAAGTCCTCGAGCTCGGCCTCCTCGAGCCAGACGCGCACCGTGCGCGATTCGTACTCGTAGCGCCACATGGCGCCGCTCCTGACGGCAAACTCCACGTCCTGCTTGCACTCGGGCGTGGTGCAGTCCTTGTAGGAGCGGATAAAGCGCACGGAGGCGACGTAGTCGCGCTCGACAAAGGGGAGGTCCCCCTCCAGCTCCATATCTGATCCGTCCATGTCCAGCCCGTGATCAGGAGCAGACATGTCGGCAGCGCCCTGATCTGCCATGGGCCCTCCCATGTCCTCGGAGACGCTGTCTTGACCGCACGCGGCCAGCAGACAGAAGGAGAGGATAAACAAACCGCTGGACGCGATGGTTTTGCCATTCAAGCACATGCGAACCTCCCAGAAACAAAGAGGCCGTGTTTGCAAGCAAGCAAACACGGCCTCATCAAGACATTCCCGTCGAGCCAGGGAGACCCTGGCTCTCACGCATCAGTTGAGCGCGTCGGGGCCAAGGACACCGCGCAGCCAGCGAAGGAGGTCGAGCTTGGCGACGACATCCTGGAGCTGCTCGCTGCGGATGGTCGAGCGACCACGCGCGGCTTCGAAGTCGAGCATCGCCGTACAGACGCTTGCAAGATCATCATCAGCCGAGGTGAGCGACTCTTCCTCGCAATCTGCGGGGTTGAAGTTGGTGTCGTACTCCTCGCGGACGGCGTCGTAGTACGCCTTCTTCTGCTCGGTGTCGCGCTCGGAGTCGAGCCACTGATCCTTGAGGCGGTTTGCCCAGTCGATGATATCGACCGAGAGCGACTCGCCGTCAGCGACCTGAGGAGCGACGTAACGCTGGTTGGTGATCGGGTTGATGAACTCGACGATTTCAGCATCGCCAAAGTCCATCACCTCGCGGTCGCCCACGCCGATACGCACGTATTGTGCGAAGTCGGTGTGACGGTCAACCCAACCGGAGTTCGCGATCAGCGCGTATGCCAACATGTTGAACTCGTGGTTGAAGCTCAAGAAGTTGAAGATACGTGGCTGGCCTTCCTGTGGGTCAGGCGTGCCGTGCGTGAACGCGTTGCGATCGACCATCTTCGGCACGACGTAGTTGCCCTGCTCGCCGTTCTTGGCGGTGTAGATGCCGCCGAACTTGGAGTAGTCGTTCAGGTAGATGCCGCGAATGATATCGAGCATCTGCGAACGGAAGAGCGTCCAGTAAGACACGTTCGTCGCGCGAGTGTCGGTAAGGAAGCTGTTGTAGAGGAAGTTTGCCGAGACGAAGAAGAGCGCCTGGCTCGCTGCCAACTTGTCGATGAAGGTACCGATGTAGCGGACGCGGAAGTCGTACTCGTCGGTGATGTCGTAGTTGTAGTACTGGCCAACGCCTGGCTGGATGATGATCTGGTCATCACACTCGCCAGCGCCGAAGTCCTGGCGCGCGGGCAGGTACGTGTTCTTGACATCGTAGTACCAGGAGAGGCCGCCGCGGAAGTCGTCGAAGTCCTGGTTGTACTTGCAGTAGACGCCAGGCTCGGGCGTGGCGAGAACCTCGACGTAGAAGTTCGCCGCGTCGATAGCAGCTTCGCGAAGGTCATCCGTGTAGCTCCCCAGGTCCCACAGGCGGTAGATGGAGAAGAAGCGGAATGCACGCGCGGAGCTCGACATGGTGCGGAGCACGAAGCCGTAGAAGCCGTTGATCGTCTCACCGTAGAGGTGGAGACGCTGACGCTTGTAGCGGTAGAACGGCTGCAGCTTGCGGTAGATGTTGAAGTTGTGGTTGACGATCTCGCGGAACGAGGAGCCCCAGTCGAAGACGTCACAGCCGAGCTGGAAGTCAGCGCGGTCATCCGAGCAGAAGTTGTAAGGAATCGCCATGTCCTGGTAGGGCTGGTTGGATTCCGTGAACTGCTGACGGAGGTAGTTGTTGGTGTTGCTCTTGATACCATCGACGCGCGCCTGACGAGCTTCCTTGATGGAAACCCACTTGCGGCCGTTGAGGATGGTGTCGATACCAGCGAGGCGGCGTTGCGTCTCGTCCTCGGTCGCAGGAACACCCGAGAGGATCTCTGGGAGGTCCTGGTAACCTGCGAGGAAGAATTCGGTCGCCAGGCCGTTAGGCAGCTTCGCCTGAACAGCGTCATCCCACATCTGGACGTGTCCGCCGTAGACGAAGTTGATAGCAGCCTGGTCGTACTTGCCGAGGCCAGCGAAGCGGCCCGTCAGGTCACCGGTGTAGTCCATCACGGAGGCGAGGCGGAACTCGGTCTCGTTGACGTACTTGATCTGGTCGACCTCAGCCTCGTCGATGACGCCATCGAGGAGCTCGAGAGCCCTCTCGGCAGGAACGCGCGTGATCTGCTCTTGAGTCAGCTCGCCCTCGAGGACGGCCTTCTGAAGAAGCCACCACTCGTCGTGGTAGTTGAGCGCATCCATCGACGCGTTGAAGTTGTGGCGAAGACCGACGGTGTGACCCACCTCGTGGAGCTGGGTACCGACCGCCATCTTGTTGATGAAGTACTCCTGAATCTCAGCGCGCGACTTGCCTTTGAAGGCATCGGCGACACCCTGATAGGTGACCAGGATGTCCATGGCGCGGTTGAAGTCAGCAGCCGAGAGCACGTTGCGCTCTGCGTTAAACATCAAGCGGCGACGATCGCGCCACATGACGAGCTCGGGGTTGTTGAGCTCGAGGAACGCGATCTCGAGATCCTCGTCGGTGAGCTCGCGGCCACCGGCACGCTGCTCTGCCATCGCCTCGACGACCTCGAGCATCTGAGGATCAGCGAGCATGATGCTCTTGACCTCGGGACGACGCAGGAAGTCGGTAAAGCGCGTGTCCGAGCGCTTGGCGACGCTCGCTGCGCGCGACATCATGTTCGCCTGCTGCTCGACGCCTTCTGGGCCGATGCGGCGGAAGATGTCGGGGAGCTGCGTGATGTCAGGACGTGCATTGAAGCGCGTCGGCGAGACATCGTCGATGGTGTGAACCTCTTCGAGGCCCTCGGTCGCACGACGCGTGATCTCGCGCTTGCCTTGAGGCGTGAGCGACTGAGACATCGTGCGATCCGAGTTCTCGTCGACATCCTTGAGGTACTCGCGGACCTGGTTGCCGTAGTAGATGTCCTCTTCCGAGATGTCGCCGTTCATGAAGCGGACGAGGTCTGCTGCATAGTTGGACGAGGTGCGGAAGTAGGTGCCTGCTGCGTGCGCACCAGCGGAGATGATCTCGCCGGTCTGAGGGTCAGCCGAGCTCGGACCGTAGCCTGCCCAACCGCTGTTGTTCTCCTCGACCCAGCTGTAGAAGCTGTAGCGAAGATCACCCTCACGCTGCCACTCGAACCTGTTCTCTTTGCGATCTTCGGTCGCGAACTCGAGCTCTGCGCAGAGGCGCTTGAGGCCAACGCGAGGAAGTCCCCAGAGTTGATTCTCGAGGTCAGCACCACCGACCTCGGAGCGCGCGGCGTATTCGTCGATGAGCGCCTTGACCTCTTTCTTGTCAGCGTCTTGCGCCTCCATGCCGCCGCCCACGTACCACTCGGCGATCTTGTTCGGCATACAGCCGTTGTGCTCGATGCGGAACATGCGCGTGTCGCCGTCATAGAGCTCGGCGAGCTCTTCCTCGACCTCGGAGATCGAGGAGTAGCCCTTGGCGACCATGACCGCGTTCTTGAACGCGATATCCCACTGACGCCCGACCTCCTCAGCCGACGGGATCATGTCGCGAGGGTATTCGGGGTTGAGGTAGTAGGTGATCGGCTTTGGCTTACGCTGAGAGTAATCGAGGACTTCACCGTTCTCATCGTAGTCGGTCTGCCAAATGTGCCAGTGGTTGGCGTAGAAGAGGCGACCTTCGTCGTTCCCACCGTAGTTGGTGTCGAACTTGATGTTGTCGGTACGGAAGTAACCGAAGCGGGTGAAGTAGTCGAAGGTGAGCGGCTGACAGTTGTTGAGCGCTGTCACGTCGCCGAAGTTCTCCTGCATCTCCTTCATGACGTCTTCGGAGCACTCGACCTCGGTCAAGAAGCCCGAGCTCGGGTCAAACAGACGCGTGGTCTGAATGGCGTCGGTGTCGTCATCCAACAGGAGCTGGTTGTCGACGTGAATGAAGGGCTCGAACGTCTTCTCCTCGGGAACCTTCACGAACGAGTTGCGGATGGTCAGCTGACCAGCTTCGCAGTTCATGTTCCAGATGTTGCCGGAGAGATCGTAACAGGCGTAAGGATCTGGCTCGTAGTGGTAGATCGTCGTCGCCTCGAGGTAGCCCTCGTCAGGCTTGAGGCGAGTGCGGTTCTCGTCGATGAAGCCAGGGTCCTGGTCAGGCGTCCACGCGACAGCGGAGAAGCGCCCGAGGAGGCTGCCGTACATGCCGCGACCGTCGACCAGGTTGTAGGCCCAGTTCACGCGCATGTACTCGCGATCGTACCAGGGACGATCGGAGTAGTTCTCGACGATCACGTTGCTCTGCTCGCCAGTGGCGGTGCTGTAAGAGCGCTGCACATCGAAGTGCCCCATGATCGGGAACGCGGCGACGACACCGTAACACTCTTCGCCGTCGAAGAACTCGGTGTCGGTCAGCTCGCCCTCGACCACAGGCGTGGTCGAGCATGCGAACAACACGTCCTCGGTGATGACAAAGCGCACGCGCTTCGTCTCACTCATCAACCCCTGGAAGATGAGCGAACCCTGGACATCGCTGTCCGCGATCATCATCCGGTAGTACCACTCCTGACTTTGATCGAAGTCCGACTTCTTGATTTTGTTTGGTTGCGAGCGGTCAATGTCGCCCACATCTTGCGCGCAGCCAACCCCCGTGAGGGTCACGCAGGCGACAAGAGTCGCGGCGAGGTAACGCCACATCTTCGTCTCCGACATATCCTGGTCCTCCTTTGCCAATCCATCTTGGTGCGGCCTGGACCTGCCACACCAGGAACGTCAACTCTTGAATCACAAACGTTTTTTCATCTCACCCAGGTCGATTCGACCTCTCTCAGACACCTTTTCTAGCAAGGTTTCTTTGCCTGGAGCTTTTCGGTGAGCACATTCGTGTTCGGTGTTCACAAATGATCACGTGTTATAACAGAGCAAGATCCAAGCCAAGGAATAGAACGCCCCATAAGGAGGTTCCCTCCGGCCTGGAAAACAATGCATCCAAATATCGCCAAACACCGCGTACAAAGCGCCCCAAAGGGCAAGACGCCGAAACTGACATCGACGCTCGAGACTCCCCTCTAGAGGGCGCCTTCGTGGCAGTGTTAAGATCCTTACGACGGATAAAACAAGCCAGACAAAGGTTCTCGAGCGGCGCAGATCCGAGCGCCAAACTTCTCGCGACGGTGGCGAAGAACGCCAGTGTTTTACACACTTGTCACATCGGATGCAACGCTCCCCTCGGCAAAAGAACCGCCTCTTCCGACCGAGATTCTCTCGACCTGAGCAGAGCATCTATCAGCCAAACCGAACGCGACAGGTGCGCCTCGCCAGAAAAACGCGAAACCCTTACCTCTTGTATTTACGCGCGAGCGCACGCGAAGGATCGCCGAGCACCCCACCTTTGCCCGCGTTATCTCCCGCGCGAGCAACGCGCCGCAGCGACACACCAACCCACCGCTTCCCCTGATCAGAAGCCAGCCTCAGGGGTGTCAAGAAAATCGACTTGACTTCACATCCCCGACGTGAATATTCGTGCAGGACTTTCGGGGCATGAACGCGTTCACTCGATGAGAGTGAAGCTTGCCCTGACCTGCTCGAGACCTGTCGATGCTCCCCCCTCTGATTCGCGACCAGGGGAGTATCACAGGGGCAACGCTTTGGATTCTTTGCTCAAGGCACACTTCACACGTGCCGATAGAGCAACCCCACCTCCTGACACAAACGTCGAAGGTCGTGGGTTGTCCCGAAGCGCACTGTTTGATTGACGAATACTGGATTGTTCCAGGTCGCGAACCAGACCGACCCCACCGTGCGAGCGCGAAAACCATGGCGACGTCACCTCTCCTTGAAACAGAGCGGGTGTCACGCCAAACAAGGCGCTCACGGAAGCTTTGACCACTGCAAGACACCCCCAGGGCCAGCCCCTCGTGCTTTGCAGCTGGATTCGATGACAACAACACCCCTGATTATGGTGCAAGGAGCACACAGGATGCGGTTGTCGTGGTGGAGTCGACTCAAGGAGAGAGGAAGAGATGTCATTGATCAAGTTCGGCGTCATGTTTGCCATGTACACACAGTTGCAAGCTGGCGAACCTGTCGAGATCCCCACCCCAGAGATCCCTCCCACAACCCAGACCGGTATCGCCTCGTGGTATGGTGATGGCGCCTGGCACGGCGAAATCACCGCCAATGGAGAGCGCTTCGATCCTCACGACTTCACCTGCGCGCACCGCACGCTCCCCTTCGGGACGATGGTGCTGATCGAGAACAGCGCGAACGGGCGCCGCGCGTGGTGCCGCATCAACGATCGCGGCCCCTATGGTCGCCTCGATGAGGAAACTGGCGAGTGGGGCGTGGAGGTCTCTTCATCGAATGAGATCAAGTGGAGAGGGATTCTGGATATGTCGATCGCGACGGCCGAAGCGCTCGGCACGCGCTCGGTCGGGCTCCAGACCGTTTATTTGCGCTACTGGCCAAGCAAACGCCGCTCGCTTTTTGACCTCGCAGTGTGGAGCCCTTGACACCCCCTCCACCCTCCATGTTATCCCAAAGCCCCTTATTCGAGGGGCTTTTTTCTTGACGAGAAGGCCCCCTTTGGGAACGATGCGTTGTTGGAGAACCCTATCCTCCGCAACTCGAATTGATTTCTTCTCAGCGATTGGCTCAGAGTATGTCTGCATTGCCTCATTTCTTCACGCGCACCTTGTGTGGCACCTGCGTTCTGCTGCTCCTGCTTCAAGGCACCGCCCTTGCCGAAGGAAGCGAACCCGGCTTCGAAGAAAAACGCTCCGCGCGCGCGGTCAACGTCGAGCCAGGCTTCCAGGGGAAGACCTCCACGCGCACCGCGCTGGCAGGTAGCCAGGATGCCTGGAAAGCGATCACGCGCTCTCAGAACGTCCTCGACCTCTCGGACGAGAAGGTCCGCGCCAAGGCCAAGGAGATGCACGGCGTCTCACTCGACGCCGATGAACACATCGCCATCGAGGGCACGTTCACGCGCGACGCCGCAAGGAAGGCCAAGGATGGCGAGGCTTTGGCCGAGCTGATGGTGATCGACCTCAAGGACAACACGATCTCCTTCCACAAACCTGGCCACCGCACCGTCCGACTCTCCGATCTCTCCTTCCCCAGCAAAAAAGAACTCCAGGCTCTCGGCGCCACTCAGGTCGCCACGGCCGTCGAAATCGTCCCCGATGGCACCCTCCAGGTGCTCGTCTGGCGCAAGGACGAGGTCGCAGGAGCAGGGAAGAAGAAAGGAAAGCCCGCGTATGCCTACAAGGCGACCGTCTACAAGGTGATCGGCAACCACATCGGCGCCCCGCTCGACCGCGAAGTCGCGCGCAGCACCTCCGCGACCAGCACGCCCGTGGTCACCGCCACGCTCGAGCCCACGCAGCAAGAGCAATTCACCCGCTTTGTCTACACGCCACTGCGCACAGACGGCACCCCGGACAAGAGCAACCAGCTCCAGCTCCGCTGGAATCAGTGGGAAGGCGTCTTCCGTCATCCTCGCCCCGTCCCCACCGCGCCCAAGCGTGACAAGACTCGCTCTTAAAAAGAGAACTTCCGTCACGACAGTGCTTGCGCTCATTCGGTCTGCGGACCTATGATATAAGTCTGCCCGAATGCAGGGCGGACCCGCATCAACCCATCCCCCAGAGCGAGAGGAAAGCCGTGGTCCTCACAGTTCGCTGTTTTCTCTGTGGAGAGCCAAGTGTCAGGCTCATCATGGGAGGCCGTCAGATTCTTCATGCACGGTGCCAAGCCTGCCACTCCAATGTGCTCGCTGAAGTGCTCGCGCTCGAACAAGACGCTCAACGCCAACATCGCTCCCCCGATACCCCGGAGCCGCGAGAGCGCGAAATCACCGCGGACGCCATGCCTGCGATTAGCCGCGACGCCGCCGTGGAGAGCAAGGCCGAGTTCAACTGAACCAGGTCAAAAGCAAGAAAAGAGAGAGGGCGTTTTGTTTCTTTGAAAACAAAACCCCCTCTCTCTTTTCTTGCTCTCCTGACCGGTCAGGCAAAGGAGCGGCTACTCTTCCTCGCCAACGGAGCTGTCCTCAGAGTCTGATGCCTCATCTGGCTCTGCCGGGGTCGGTGGAGGTTCTTCCTCTTCACCAGCGCTCGCGTCGCAGACCAAAACGCGATCCTCTTCGAGATCGAGCAAGGTCCTGGAGAAACACTTGCCCGCGAGCAGCGCGCGTGTGACCGGCTCGTAAAGGTTTGCCTCGACGACGTCCTCGATCCCGTGCGCGTCGACGATATCGTGCACGCTCGCTTCGAGGTATTCGACAAGTTCGGGGGAGAGGCTCACCTTGATCTTGTACTCCTTGTTCATCCCCTCCTGGAAGAAGTCGATGCGTCGGCGCAAAAGATCGATGGCGGGAGACTCGCTGTCACCGCGAACCAGGTGCCGAAACGCGACGACAGCGTCGACCTGATCCTTGACGCGAGCGGCGAACTGCTTGTCCCAACCGATCAGCATATTCTGGCCATCCTCCTCGCTGCCACGATCCTGGCCAAAGCCGATCTTCGAGGCCGAGGTGTCCGTGTCCATATGCACGGTGAGGATGAAGACAGCGTTGCGCACATCGGCCTTGTAACCGCGCGTGTCCGCGATCTCTCCCTCGCGCAAGAGGCGCAACATGCGCTCCTGGATCTGAGGGTGCGCGCGATCGAAGTCCTCCAAAAGGACGACACTGCTCGGGCGACGGCGCAGAGGCGTGACGAGCACATCCTCGTCCTCGTAGCCAACGTAGCCGGGAGGAGATCCGATCAGGCGGCTGATCGAGTGCGACTCCTGAAAGTCAGTCATATCGAGGCGAATCAACGCGCTCGTGTTGCCAAAGATCTCCTGCGCGAGCGCGTTGGCAAGCGTCCCCTTTCCCACCCCCGCAGGGCCAGCAAAGAGCAGGACCGCCATGGGGCGTTGCGTGTTGCTGCTGCGCAGGCGGCCAGCGACCAACGCTCTGGCGACCTGTGAGATCGCCTGATCCTGTCCGATGACCGTCTCGCGCAAGCGATCCTCGATCCCGACCCACCAGTGGATCTCGCCGCGGAGCAGACGCTCGAGCGGGACGCCCGTCTTCAAGAAGACCTGCCTCGCGATGTCCTCGCGGCGCACGCGCTCGAGTTGCCCTTCCCCCTCGCCGCTATCGTTCTCCTCGACGCTATCGCGAGCGTTGACATCGAGCATCACATTGGCGCGCGCGATGCAGGCGTCCATCAAGAGCTTCTTTGCCTTATCCGGGAGCCGTTGCTCGGGCATAAACCGGACGGAGAGCTCGATGGTGCACTCGATCGCCTCCTGATCGATCTTGACCTCGTATTCTTGCTCGAGCTCTTCGACGAGCGAGCCGAGGATATGATTGACGAGATCGCGCGGTGGCTCACCGACCTCGACGCGCTCGAAGCGACGCTTGAGCGCGGGGTCTTGCTCGATCCAGCGGCGGTACTCGGCCTCGGTGGTGGCCGCGACGACGGCGATATCACCGCTGGCGAGCGCGCTCTTGAAGTGGTTCGGGATCTCTGCGGGAGCGTGCGATCCAGCGCGCGGCGCGAACACAGCGTGCGCCTCGTCGATAAAGAGGATCACGTCCTGGTTGGCCTCCTCGAGGAGGCCTTTGATGCGCGACTCGAGGTCGCCGCGGTAGCTCGTGCCGCTCATGAGGTTGGCGCCATTGATTTCGACGACGCGATGCCCCTTGAGTTTTTTCGGGACCTTGCCCGAGGCGATCTTTTGCGCCAGCGCGATGGCGAGCGCGGTCTTGCCGACGCCAGCCTCGCCAGTCAGGAGCGGGTTGCGTTGCTCGCGACGAAGCAACACGTTGACCACGCGCTGGAGCTCTTGCTCTCTGCCCACGATCTCGGGCAGCTTTCCTTCGAGCGCCTCGACGGTGAGGTCTCGGCCGAGCATATCGAGCGTGGGCGTGGGCTTGCCCTTGGCGCCAAGTTCGATGGCTGCCTCGATCTGGGGGATCTCCTCGAGGACCTTTGGTTCGCCGAGCGCGCGACGGATCTCGGACTCGAGCCCGAGCGCCTGAATAAGCTCCAGGCTCGAGCCGCCATCGTCGAGGAAACCCTCGATGATATGTGGTTCGCCGATGTCGCGGTAATTTCCCTGCACGGCAGAGTAGGAGAGCATCCTGACCATGCGAGGCGTGAGCGTCTTGCGGCCGAGCAAAAACTCGGGGATCGGATCGGCGCGGTTGCCGATCAAACGAAGCAATTCGTCGCGCAAGCGATTGGGATCGAAGCCGCGCGATTTGGCAGAGCGCCAGATCGTCGAGTTCTTGACCGTGCACAACATCGCGATCAGGTGGGGCGTGCCAAGAAACGGGGTGCCATGAGATGCCGCGAGTCGCATCGAGCCCTGGAGTACTTCCCAGGTCGAGTTCTGGAAGATCTGCTCGCGCAGCAAGCCCTTCTCGTCAAAGATCCTGTCGCCGCCCCCCTCGCTCAGGCGTCTGATCGCCCAACGCACCGAGGCGGACTCGACGGCTTCGGCACGCCAGATGACACTGCGCGCCATGTCCGCCTCTTCGATGAGGTCGCTGCGCGCCTTGGCTTGCTCGGCGGCCTCGGCGAGGATGCGCGTGAAACCGCGCGAGAAGAAGCTGCGCGAGAAGATCGGCTCCTCGTCGCTCTCCTCTTCTTCGATCTCCTCGGCGAGCGAGCGCAACCTGGGGAGGATATCCCCGGGCAAGACGGCGCCCTCGGTCCCGTCGGCGACCACTCGGGCCAAGGGGACAAAGCCACGCTCGACCAAAACGATCAACAGATCGAGAGGAAGAAACATGCGACGGCGCTGGGAACACAGCCAGGTGTGAATGCCCCAAAGAACATCCTGGGCTTGCTTCGAGAACAACTCGATGCGCAAGTTCCCTTGATCGTCGAAAAGAAAGTTCGTGTCGTATGGCGTCATGCCGAACATCCCCAAACAGGGGCTCTCAGGGTGTGCGGAGTCCTTCTGATTACCGCAGACGAGTCTACCATCAAGACCCATTGCATCGAAACACTCACGCCAAAAATCCCCGCTCCAACTCGTGGCCTCTCAGGTCAACGTCACACCTGTCAGCGGCGTTGAGCGATCACCACCAGGAAGCCACCAAAGTACTTAAACACCGAATCTCGCCCGAAAAACTCCATCTTCCTCAAGGCGCCGCGCACGACGGGGAGTTTGTGGAAGAACGCCGCTGGCGTGAAAATGCGTACGCCCGCGAAATCGAGCACCTCGAGGTTCTCTGGCAACCTGCGCGAGAGGTCGATGGCCGAATCCCAGCGCGTATACACCGCCGATTCACGCGTCTTCTTCGAGATGCGCTGCGGGCCGCCGACGCGCTTTGCAAGATAGCGCAAGCTCCACGGGTTGTAGAACTCGAGCAGCAGGTAGCCGCCGCGCCTCGTGACTCTCGCCATCTCCTGGAGCGCGGCGTCGATATCCTCGATGTGCGCGAGCACCTTGAAGCTGTAGACAAGATCGAAGCTCTCGTCCTCGAAGGGGAGCGCCTCGGCAGCGTCCGCCTGCTGGACCGTCAGCCCACGCGCCCTCGCCTGCTCGAGCATCCCGTCGCTGATGTCGACGCCATGCGCGCTCGAGGCGACCTCGGCGGCCTTCTCCAGAATCAACCCGGTGCCACACCCGACCTCGAGCACGTCCGCGCCACGCGCGTACTCCCTCAACAGGTCGAACTCGAGGTCATCGATGACAGCGTGGTAGCCATCATGCCGCTTGTTCTCATACCAGGCGGCGAACTCGTCGTAGTATTCCTCGTTCGATTTGACTGCCCCTTCCCTGGCCATCAAAACCTCTCCTCTTCTCTTTATCTCTACCGAGCGCGCTGTCGATCGCGCGCATGCCAATCACGAATAAATCGCTCCAAAAACACGAGCTTCGAAATGACCTCGCGCTCGAGAGCGTGCCATCATGCGCGCAAAGTCCGCCATGATGCAAGAAGCAAGGTCGAAGCTCTGGCGCGTGCGCCCTCCTCTTCTTGACCAACGACGCCGGAAAGCCCAAGGTAGTTCGGGGGTGGGAAACCACCGCATTGCCACACCGTATGGTCGCGAGACGACAGAGGGAGCCTTCGATGAGTCGCACAGAACGTTTGGCCGAGCCGGAACAGTTTGGCAAATACCAGCTCGTCGCGCGCCTCGCGCACGGGCGCATGGGAGACGTCTACAAGGCAAAGGTTCACGGCGTCGAAGGCTTCGAGCGCATCCTCGTCGTCAAGACCATCCATACGGGCTACGCCGCCGTCCCGGGCTTCCTCGACATCGTCGTCGAGGAGGCGCAGCGCGCCGTCCTCCTCTCGCACGCCAACGTCGCCCAGGTCCTTAACCTCGGCCAGGAGGACGAGCAACAACGCGCCTTCCTCGCCACCGAGTACGTCAACGGCCTCGACCTCGAGCGCGCCATGCAGATCGCCAGGGAGGCGAGCACCCCCTGGCCCATGGAGATCTCGGTCTTTATCGCCGCAGAGATCGCCAACGGCCTCGACTACGCGCACAGGCGCAAGGACTACAACTTCAACCGCCTCAACATCATGCACCGGGACCTGAGCCCGACCAACGTCATGCTCTCCAATGATGGTGACGTGAAGGTCTCCGACTTTGGCATCTCGCGCGCGATGACGCTCATCCCTCCAAACGATGACAACGAGAGGATGCGACGCGTCCTCTATCAGGCGCCCGAGTCCGTGCGCTCCCGAGAGCAAGAATACTCGCAACAATCCGACATCTTTAGCCTCGGGCTCTTGCTCTATGAAATGCTTGCGGGCGTGCACCCTTACCTGACCGTCTCCAGAGACGTCGATCAGGTCGAGCAGCTCGCGGCCCAAGGCACCATCCCGCCGCTGAGCAACTTCAGCAACGTCCCCAGGCCCCTCGTTCAGATCGTCGAGTCGATGCTCGTCACCGATCCGGCAGGCCGCGCCACGAGCGCGGGCCAGGTCTATGAAGAACTCTGCGGCTTTATCTATGGGAACAACCTCCCACGCTCCGACGCTCGCGCGCTCTCGGTCTTTGTCCAGGAGCTTCGCAAGGACGAGCAGCAGCTCTTCCCCGAGGATATGAGCCAGGAGGTTGGCTTCGATGAAATCAGCATGAGCGAGTTGCAGGTCCCCGAGGCCGCGCAATCGCTCTATGGAGATCTCGACCCGAGCGCGCCGCCCCCTCCCCCACCCTCCGGGAGCATGCCTCCGATCCCGCCGCCGCTCTCTCCGACCTCCGAGGCGACATCGGACGAGCTGCCAAGGCAAAAGATCGCCAAGCTCATGCAAGCCGACGAGGCCGCCTCGGGCTCGTATCAACTCCCCGGACCGCTCGAGGAGTACTTCCGCGCGACGCGCGCAGGTCGCGGCAAGGCAGTGATTCTGTATGGACAGCTCGGGATGGGGAGAGAATACCTCCCGGATCGCCTCCAGGATGTGCTCGGGCTCCGGGGCAACACGCTCACGAGCACGGTGCAATGCATCCGCGATGATCAGTACCGCCCGTTTGGCGTGCTCGGGGACGCGATCGTGCGATCGCTCGAGCAGTACCTCGATCCCTCGATGCCGCCTCACCAGGCGACCCTCGCGTACATGCAAAGCCTCGGATTACCCGCCGAGACGCTCCAGGAGCTCGAAGAGGTCTGGGGATTCGGTCCTGGCCTGCGCGCTGGCGTCGAGGTCAAGCGCGCGCACCTCGTGCGCTTTTGCTCGGTGGCCGTCTCCGAACTTTGCAAGCGCCACACGCCCGTCTTTATCTTTGACCGCGTCGAGTTGATGGACGCGCTCTCACTCGATGTCTTGCGCGATCTGCTCTCGACCATCGGGGCGCTCCCGACGATGGTGATCCTGGCGACACAGCGCGTCGAACATATGCGCCTCGCGCTCGACACGGGCAACCCCGAGCACCTGGGCGCCGCGCGCGTGGTCGGCAAGGACCCGCCCAAGCTCAGTGAGATCGGCAACCTCGACGAGGACTCGCGCGCCACGCTCGGCGCGCTCGCCACGATCCAATACCCGCTCGAGCAAGGCACGCTGGTGCGCCTGCTCAACATCCCGAGCGATCGGCTCCTCAACGCGCTCAAAGGGCTCGTCTCACGCGGCATCGTGCGCGTTCCAAAGACGGGCCACTTCATGCCGGGCATCCCGGATCTGACGCTGTGGCTCGGCGAGAACTTCACGCAGCAGGAGCGCCAGCGCATCGCCGTCGATCTGGCGCGCGTGGTGCACCATCAGCAACCTCAGGAGCTCCCGATCCAGGCGCTCCCCTTGCGCGCGAGGCTCCAGGCGATGAGTCACGAGCGCCGCCCCTTCCTCGCGCTCATCGACGAACACGTCGACAAGCTGCGGCGCGGCGGCTTCTACCACATCGCCATCGGCTTTTACCGACACGCGAACGAGCTCCTCACCGCAGAAACACTGGGATTGCCCGCGGCGAGGCTCGAGTACATGCTCTCGCGCGCGGAGCTCGCGCTCGAACTCTCGATGGAGGAGGAGTGCCGCCAGAGTATCGGGCCGATCACGGCCCTCTCCGAGACGATGCGCAACGAGCGTGGCTCCGTGCGTAGTCTGCTACTGCAAGGCCAGATGGCGATGCAACACGACGACCTCGACGAGGCGCGCGACTGGTTCCGGCGCGCCATCGACGGCGCTCGCGCGCTGGCAGATCCCGACCTGCTCGCCAGATCCATGGTCGCCATGGCCGGGTGGTTCGAGCGCTACGGCGACAACCTCGCCGGGCAACGCCAGCTCGAAGGCGCGATGAACCTCTATCACCGCTGGGGGACGCGCCGCATGGACATGCACTCGCGCGCGTTGATGATCAACCGCGCGGTGAACATGTGGTGCAACCGCGGGATGTATACGCGCGCGGTGAAGCTGGTGGAGGATCTGCGACGCATGGCGCAGATCTCGGGGCTCGCCAGCCTGGATTGCCGCGTCGAGTGGGCGCAAGCGCGCATTCAAGCAGCGCGCGGTGACGTCCAACACGCGCGCCGCATGCTCGTGCAAGCCATCGAGTTCGCCAAACAACACCGCCTCAACGCGCTCCATATGGAGTTGCTCAGGCAACACGCCTCGATCGCGCTCGACGCAGAGGATTACGAAGGCTCACTCGGGCTGCTCAACGAGCTGCTCCAGATGTCCGATCGCAACGGCGACCAGTACAGCTACCAACGCGCACTCGATATGCGCGCCTTCGCGCAGACGATGCTCCACATCGACACCACGGAGTCGCTGGCGCAGCTCAAACAGAGCCTCGCGCGCGCCGAGCAACGCTGCGTGCCAAAGGACATCTACCGCTGCCACAGCTTCCTCCAGCGCGCCTACAAGCACCTCGGCAAGGTCGCGCTCGCCAGAGAGCACGACAACGGCGCGCGTCGCATCGCACAACGCATGCGTTACCAACACTCTGCTGCTTGAACTCTCGCAGCCCGCAGGGGCGCAAAAAAAGAAGCCGCCGAAAAATAATGCTGTGAGGTTGGTGTCGTCTGATTCCGTTCAGCATTATTTTTCGGCGGCTTCTTTTTTTGCACGCGCCAGCCTGACGCTCACTCGTAACGAAGGCCATCCACGGGCTTCAAGCGAGAAGCCCAGTAAGCAGGCCCGAGCGTGGCGAGCAGGCAGATGAACATGGCGAGCAAGCCGACCGCCAGGAACTCGATGGGGACGATCCTGACAGGGAGGTGATCGATCATATAAATGGAGGGATCGAGCCCGAAGTCGGAGTGCTTGATGGCGTAGCAGACGATCACGCCGCCGATGAGCCCGTTGATGGTGCCGATAAATCCGATGGTCAGCCCCTGGATCACGAAGATCTTCATGATCGAGAAGTGCGAGGCGCCCATCGACTTCATGATGGCGATGTCCTTTTGCTTATCGAGCACCATCATGATGAGCGTGCAGGCGATGTTAAAGCTCGCCACAAGCACGATGAAGCAGAACAGCACGGCGAGCACCAGGCGTTGCAACCCGAGGCTCGTGAAGAGGTTGTGGTTGAGCTCGCGCCAGTCGAGGACGCGGAACCTCCCGATGGGGAGCGTCTTCTTGAGCGCGCGACCGATCGGCGCGACGGCGAACACATCGTCGACGCGGATGTCGATACCTGTGACCACGTCCCCTTGATGGAAGAAGTCCTGGAGGGCGTTGTAATCGGTCATCACGAGGCGGTTGTCGTACTCGTGAAAGCCAGAGGTGTAGATCCCGGCGATGGTAAATTCATTGGTCGAGGGGCGGTGCTCCTTGGAGCTCCAACGATCCGGGTCGAGGCTCTCGAGCGGCGAGGTGACGCGCAGCTTGTCGCCAACCTTCAAGTCCAGGCGTTTTGCCAGCGTAGAGCCGATCATCACATGAGGAGCGGTCTTGACGCCGTCATCCGGGAAGCGATCGTACTCGAGCTGCTTCAGGACCTTCTGGCCATCACCGCGGATGTACTTGTGCACATCCGACACACTCGAGACCGTCTCGGGTTCGATCCCCTTGATCAGAATCCCTGCGGACTTGTCGCCATTTGTCGCGATCATCTCGTGAAAGATGAACGGGCTCGTGGCGGTGACGCCAGGAACACGCGCGATGTCCTCCTGGATCTCGCGGTAGTCGCGAAAATCGATCCCGAACTTGATGACAAGGACGTGGGAGTTGATCCCCAGGACGCGCTCGCGGAAGGCTTCCTCGAAGCCACCCGTCACGCTGATCACACTCGTCAACGCCATCACGCCGAGGAACACACCCAACACGGCGATCACAGTGATCGTCGAGAGGAACGTGTGCCCGTTACTGCGCAGGTGTCGAAAAGCTACGAAGCGTTCATAAGACATAGAGCGTCGTCACATCATCCATGGTGAGTTCGCGGGGGAGCAACTCCAACACCGAAACGTCGCCGCAGCGCCCGCCAGGTGTTAACGAGCGTTCATACCGCGTTGATTCCTGAGAAACAAGCAAGCACCCATAATGAGCCATGGTTCAGGACTCGCTTGCTCGCCCCCTTTGCCTTGACCTATGCTTCGCGCAGCTTTGACAGGACGAGATCCTATGCGTCAAGCATTACTGGCAAGAAGATGGAGTTTACGCATGTTGCCTATGTCGCGCTGGAAACCTTTCTCCACGGTCGCCTTGAGCGCCGCGCTCGCGTTGAGCTTTAACCTCTCCATCACGGGGTGTGGAGGAAACAACCAACCCGCGCAGTGCTCGTTCAACGCCGACTGCGCCGAACCCTACGAGTATTGTGACATCGACTCGAGCGTCTGCCTTCGCTACGAGTGCCTCGAGGATGACGAGTGCGCGATGAACGAGCTCTGCTCGCAGATCACGCGCACTTGCGTACCAAAGCCGATGAACACTACGCCCGCCAACAACACCACGCCGGGCAACAACCAGACGACGCCAAACAATCAAACCACCCCGGCGAACAATCAAACCTCTCCTTCGAACAACCAAACCTCTCCGCCAAACAACAGCTCGCTCCCGGACAACACGCAGCCGACCGTCGCGTCCGTGACGCCCGCGCCTGGCTCCGAGATCACCTCCGACACCGAGTTCTCGATCACCTTCTCCGAGCCCATGGACCCCCTCTCCATCTCGCCGTTCTCGATCCTGCTGAGCGACTCGCTCAACACCGAGATCACGCTCGAGGTGACTTATGTGGCGGAAGAAAATCGCGCGGTGGCCAAACTGGTCGACCCGCTCGAGGACGGCACGCGCTACGAATTGACGGTGAACACCTTCGCGCGTGATGTGGCGGAGAATGTCCTGGCCGAGGAGGTCTCGTTCGAATACTTCACCGCGTATGAAGAGCGCGCGGGAGACGCGGAGTTGGCGCGAAAGTGGGCGCCCGTGCTCTATCAGGAGATCGCGGACAAGACCCAGAACAACTGGCGACGCGACGTGCCAACGCGCGTTGATTTTGACGGGGACTGGACCGCGAGGAACAACCTCGACAACCTGAACACGCAAGCAAACGGCGGCTATCAAGCCAGCGCCTACTACCACGTCAGCGAATCCTTCACGCAGATCTTTATCACCTACGTCTTCTACTACCCGAGCCGCGTCGAGCGCGACCCGAACACAGGTATGGACGTCGAGCACGAGCACGACTTCACCGGCGCGACCTTTGTCATCGACAAGGCGAGCGACAAGCTCCTGTTCGTCGAGGGCCTGCGCGTTACCAACGAGAACGACACGCTGATCTCATTCATCCGAAGCGGCAGCGGCGTCGACCTCCCTGGCGAGGGGCGTATCACCGGGAGCTTCACCGAAGCACAGCTCGAGGATGGCACGCGCTACCCCTTCTATGTGCCCGCGCAACGCCACGAAGCCTGCAACTGGGATGACCCCGAGGTGCGACCTCCGTTCGACACCTGCGTGCACCCCAGGCGCGACTTCAACGATGGCAAGGAGAATGGCGTGATCTTCCGCGTCGCAGATCAAGGACAGGGGCTCGAGGGCGCGACGCCAAACAACGAGGGCTTCCTCGAGGCGAACTACGCGCTGCTTCCGCTCGCCGAGTGGCTCTGGCTTCGCCGCGACAGCTACAGCTCGATGGGGCTGTTCGATCGAGGCTTCACCTACACGCCAGCAGGTGGCAGGCCCGTGGGACAAAACCCGATGGAGGCGCTCTTCCTTCCTCGCGCGCTCGAGAGTGATGAGGCAAAGAGCTTTGGGAAGACCCCCTTCCAGTGGTTGGTGCAACCGACGCAGAGCAACACGGGGCAGTGGTTTGTCGATCCTGCGTGGACCTTCTTGCAGCGCTACAGCTTCCCACAAGACGTGAACTGGTCTTCGCAGTATTGTTACAACCTGTTCCTCGGGGAAGATGTGCAAAACGGCACCTGCCCTGACCGAAGTATGCAATGAGCCTTTAGGAGAACGCATTGAGCACGCATCTTTCCACCGCGATCACCTCTTGTCGCCGCCTCCTTATCCTGCTCGCGATGGCCAGCCTGGCCATCAGCGTGGGCACGGGGTGTCGCAACAAGAAGAAGGATGATCAACAGGTCACCGAGAAGCGCACCAAGTCAAAGAAGAAGACCGATCCGATCGAGATGGAGGGGCCTTCTCCCGAGGAGCTTGCGAACTCTCCTTGCGGCAACCCCGACTGGGCGAGCCTCCCTCCCGGCATGGACGCCGAGAAGGTGGAGAAGAAAGAGGACGCCTCCGAGGACGAGGAGAAGGACGCCTCACCCGAGGTCAAGCCCGCCGACAAGTGAGATCGGCACATCGATCTCGGGGATGAGGATCTCCCCCTCGTAACCATCCTCGCGCAAGGCGCGCTCGAGCGCGTCTTGCGCTTTTTTTTGCCCGTGAACAAGGAGTACGCGCGCTGGTGACAACGCGCGCACAGCGCCGAGCATCGCCCACCTCGGGGCGTGGTTTGGCAACACGAAGCGCTCGACCGTGGCGCGGCGAATGCGCTTGCGCTTCTCCTTCTTGATCGCGCCCCCCTCTTTTGTCGAGAAGAGGCGCCCCGCGAAGCTGCGGTGGCGCAGGCTGTTCATGATCCCGATCCTCGCTCCCTCCACGCCGATCCATGGCTCAGAAAGCGCTCGGGCAGGGGTCCCCTGGTCCAGATGCTCGCCGGGCGCGATCACCACAGCGCCCACCTCGAGCGCGCTGGCGCAGTCACTCTGGGAGGCAAACGTTATGGACGAGACCTCGCGCGCATCGTTCTCGAACCAGAGGCGCACGATCGGCTCGAGGTGCTCGTGGATCACGACCTCGTGGCCCGCCTCGATCAGAGCGCCGGCGACCTCTGGCGCCTCTCCCAACGTCGCCAACGCGAGCAAGCAAGCGCCATCGCGCGCGCCAACCCAGGTGAGCAAGCGCGCCAACTCTTTGTCGTAGTCGATGTTGTCCGCCTGGCGATCGGTGGCGAGCACGCTCTCCATGACGAGCGTGTCGATCGGTCGCTCAGGTGAAGGCACCGGAAAGCTCGCGCGAGGCGTGAGCGGTTGGGCGTGCGCGCAAAAATCGAGGAGAAAATAAATCGTGTGGAACTTTGATCCGAACTCCATGTCCAACTGCATGGAAGCCGCGCCGAGGATATGTCCACAAGGATAGAGCGTGAGCGTGGCGGACGCTTGCTGTCGATCGGCCAGTGAGAGGCTGATGGGCCGCATCATCGGGGCGCTTCGAACACAACTGGCGATGGCTGTAGAGCGGTCGGTGGCGAGCTGTTTATCGACACCGCGCGAGCGCAGCAGGCCAGCGAGCGCGACCTCTGCGAGGTCGCGTGTTCCTCTGCTGGCGAAGAGCTGTTGGCCGGGAAAGCGCTCGAGCAGATCGGGGAGCGCGCCGATATGATCGGCGTGCGCGTGGGTGAGCATGACGGCGTCTGGCGCGGACTCGAGCTTTTCGATCCAGGCCGCGTCCCTCGGGAGAGACGCGCCAGCGTCGACAAGGAGCGCGCCCCACGGCCCACGGAGCAGGTAAGCGTTCGCGGCGAGCTGTCTGGCGCCTGCAAGCGAGAGAAATTCAAGCACGTTTGGACTCACTCTGTTTGGATAAAGCCAGCGCGGCGTTTGCGAGAAGAAAACAAGAAGCGGTACAATCCCCAATGATTGAGGTTAAGGCATATGTTTACCACGACGGCCGAGGAACCGATGCAAGGCGCGAGGCGCACAGGCTTACAGATCGAACTCAAGGGATTGCTCATCCCCATCTCCCTCGGCGTGATGGCGCTGCTGCGCTTTATCTTCCATGTGCCCATCTGGATTCTGATGATCATGTGCATCTGGATTCCGATCTATTACCTGGGCTACCCGTGGATGCTGCGCAAGAAGTGGTATGCCTTCGAGAAGGAGTTTGCCTTCCGCTTTCAGAAGGGGGAGTACAAGCAGCTCCTCGAGCTTTATAGCAAGCAGTGGTTTTTGCGCCGCTTTGGCCCAAAGACGGAGATGCTCGGCAAGCTCGGGCTGATTTATTCTGCGCTCGAGCGCTACCGAGACGCCGAGCAAGTCCTCGAGCGCGCCATCGACGCGACGCCACAGGCGCAGCGCGACAGGCTTTACTTTAACCTGGCCAACGTCAAGTTCGAGCTCGGCAAGTACGAGGCCGCCGAGCAGATCTATCGCGCGCTGCGCCCGGACTCCCCCTACCGCCACTCCTCGCAGACTTACCTGGCCATCATCGACCTGCACCGCGGGCGCCGCACCGAGATCGCGCGCCGCATCCTCGAGCGCGAGCAAAAGCGCGCCACCGGACAGCTCAAGCAACGAATCGAGCAAGCGCTCGCGCTTTGAGCGCGGCATCACTTGCATCGCGCGCGATTTCGTACCATACGCAGGAACGTGAAGAGATAGCGCCGAGCGCTCTGGCTTGCCAGAGCGCTCGGCGCGTCCATATTGTAGCGTCGTGGCCCCGAGGGCGCGCTCGTGCAGCATTTATGCTGACCGAGGACTCCTCTCGGGAATCACTGACGCATCGATCGATAGCCCCAAGCGCCTCCTCGCGACGTTTCGTTCGCCTTGTGGAGGGGGCGAAAGAAACGTGGAGAGAGAACGATGGCAACGCACGAGAAAGAGCACCTCTTCGACAGCCGCACCGTCGAGCGCAACATCGCGCAAGGCCGCATCACTCGCGAGGAGTACGAAGCATACCTCGCGGGTCTGGAAGACTCCGAGGAGCAGTCCACCAAGATCGAGGCCGAGTTCGTCGAGGGTGTCCTCGATGACAAAGAGGCCCGGGAAGACGCCTGAATCAACGGGCGCGCTTCCTGACCGCACAACCATTCGACATCGAACCGGAAGGAAAGCATGAGCGAGGACAACAAGAAAGAGGGTGAAGGGCACGTCCTTGGAGATGGCGCGGGGGTTTACATCCCGAGCGATGCACCAGACGACTCGCCAAAGAACCTCGAGGCGGACTTCGGAGGCTTCATCGTCGGGCTCTACCAGAGCGCGATGGTCTCGCTCGGCGAGATGGAGCACCCCGAGACAGGCGCCACCGAGCGTGACTTCGAGGCAGCCAAGCACACGATCGATCTGCTCAAGGTCCTCCAGATCAAGACCAAGGGGAACCTCGACCAGGAAGAAGAGCAGCTCCTCAAGGGATTGCTCCACCGCCTGCGCATCGCGTTCGTCGAGGCCAAAGGCTAAACCGTCCCCGCGCACACGCACCGCGTGGGCACAAACGGCAAGACATCCCTTCCGCCATGATCGCCGCAAAACGATCTCGCGGAATCTTCTCGAACCTGATCCTTGTTCATGAGAGTGGCGAGGCGCGACGAGCCACGCTCGCCGCGCCTCTTGTTTTTTGTCTCCAGGAAAAGACCTTATCGAAGATGCCGACGCGTGATGCCTCGACCTCTCGACAAGCGAACTCTCGAAGCATCGAGCGCGAACGCATGAAAACAAGCAACAGGAGTGATGACATGTCGAGAGATTGTCCCTTCCCCTCCCTTGTTCACGCGCGCCGAAACAAGACAGCGACGTGGTTACTCGGGCTGTGCCTTTCCCTGACGCTCGCGATCCCCTTCTCGCTCGGATGCGAAGGCTCTGCGAGCAAGCCTCAGGAGACGGCGAACGCCGAGAAGAGCACCGAGCCCCCGAAAGCGAGCGAGACCAGGATCGAAGCGGATCTTATCGAAGCCTCGCACATCAAAAACGCGCGTGATGACAACTCGTTACCCGGCTATCCGAGCTTCGCAGATCTTGTCGAAGCCTCTCGCCCCGCGGTGATCAACATCTTCACCAAGACGCGACGTCGCGCGCAGCAACCTCGAAACCCATTCGTCCCATTCGCGCCCAGAGAGCGCGTGAGCGAGAGCCTCGGCTCGGGGTTCCTCATCGATCCGAACGGGCTCGCGCTCACCAACAACCACGTCATCCAAAACGCGACCGAGATCGAGGTACGGCTGCTGGATGACCGCCGCTTTCGCGCGACCATCGTGGGCCAGGACCCGAAGACAGACGTCGCGCTCATCCAGCTCGAGGGGGCCAGTGATTTGCCCTTTTTGAAGATGGCCGACTCCAAGAACCTGCGCGTGGGAGAGTGGGTCATCGCGATCGGCAACCCGCTCGGGCTCACCAGCACGGTGACCGCCGGGATCGCCAGCGCCACGGGTCGGCGTGATGTGCCGCTCGGCGGCGAGATGGTCTACCAGGACTTCATCCAGACGGACGCGAGCATCAACCCAGGGAACTCGGGCGGGCCGTTGCTCGACATCAAGGGGCAAGTGGTGGGCATCAACACCGCGATCAGCTCCGAGGGTCAGGGGATCGGTTTTGCCATCCCGATCAACATGGTCCAGGAGATCCTCCCCCAGCTAAAGGAGAGCGGGAAGGTCAAGCGAAGCTGGCTCGGCATCTATGTGGACGAGGTCCCCGGTGGGTTGAGCAAGCAGCTGGCGCTCGCGCCAGGAGGCGCGCTGATCAAGGGGGTCGTCCCCAAGGGGCCCGCAGATTTGGCCAAGCTGCGCAAAGGGGACGTGATCCTCAAGCTCGATGGGACGAGTATCAATGACGCCTCACACCTAACGTGGGTGGCGGGTCACCTTGGTATCGGGAAGGTGGTCGATGTTGAGTTACAGCGAGGCAACCAACGGATGATGACGCGCATGAAACTCGGCGCGCTCCCTGACTGATAGAGTGCCCACCTCGGCCAAATAAGAGGGGAATCCGGTATCCTCTTCTCAATTATCGCATCTTTGCTATCATGCCTCCTTTCAATGCGAGGGCGGCGCCTCAAGGGCGCCACCTTTGAAGCAAGACCCGGGAGTCAAGGGGTAGAGATGCTCACACGCCGTATCAAACGCGCGCTCATCTTCGGGTGCGCGTCGCTGTTTTTGCTCACGTTGGCGAGCGCGACGGCCACCGCGACGGTGGCCAAGCTGATGACGATGGATCGGCTGATCGATCGATCAGATCGCATCGTGCGCGCCACGGTCGCAGGCCAAAAGAGCCAGTTCGACAAGAAGTATAACCTGGTGACGACGCGCACCACGCTCGAGGTGAGCGAGACTTACTGGGGTTCTCCCAAGAAGACGCTCGTGATCGAGCAGTTTGGCGGCGAGGCGGATGGGCTCAAGACCATCATCGCCGGGGACGCGCGATTCTCCGCTGGCGAGGAGGTGATCGTCTTCCTCAAGGACGCCAGGGACAAGAGCGGGCTGCATTTTTTGACGGCGATGGCGCAGGCCAAGTACACGATCAAAAAGCAACCTGATGGGGCCACGGTCATCTGGAGAGATCTCGATGGCTTGACCTTCCATGACTCCAGCGGGAAGTCACCGAACACGCTCCAGCACATCTCGGAGTCGCCGCGATCGATGCCCTCGTTTATCGCCGAGTTGGAAGCACAGATCGCAGGCATCAAGGGGCCGAAAGGAGGAGCGAAATGAGAAACAAGCTCCTCTCCATGCTGGCGCTCGCCATGCTGTCGCTCCCGATTGGCGCGAGCTCTGCGAGCGCCTACGAGTTTATCTCCAACTGCACCCAGAACACGGGCGCGACCTGGGCCCCCGCGCGTATGCCGGTCCAGTACCATTTGAATCAGAACGGCACAGCGGACATGCCGTTTAACCAGATGGCTCAGATCATCGAGGCATCCTTCGCGGCGTGGAGTGATCCTTGCGAGTCTGCCTTCGCCGCGCAGTATGTGGGCACGACATCGGACACGGCTTACACGACGAACAAGGAGGTGGTCCTCTCCTGGGCCGAGACTCAGAACGCGTGGCCAGCGCAACTTGGCGATCCCTTCGACGGGACGATCGCGGTGACGCTCTCGAGCGTTGGGAACTGCCGCATCTACAGCGCGCCGATCATCTTCAACGGCATCGCGCACACCTACACAGATCAGTGCGGCGCGAACGGCTGTATCAATGGCGGGACCGACCTCCAGAGCATCGCAACCCACGAGATCGGGCACTTGCTCGGGCTGACGCACACGCCTGTGCAAAGCGCGACGATGTACTATGCCTACTCGGGAGGCAACAACGCGAGGTCGCTCGCCAGCGATGACCTCGCGGGCGTCAACGCGCTCTACCCGAGCGTCTGCAGTTGCAACAGCGACAGTGATTGCCTCGGGCAAGACGAGCAGTGCATCAACAACCGCTGCGAGGAGGTCCCCTGCACGAGCAACAACGACTGCGAGGCGGGGCTCGCGTGCGACACCGCGTCCGGGGATTGCGTGATCCCCCCATGCACCAATGACGCACAGTGCGGGCCAGGGTTTGCCTGCCAGCAAGGCCGCTGCCGCTCCTCGTGCCCCGTATGTAGAGACTGTGACAACTCCCAGATTTGTGGCCCCAACGCGGTCTGTACGGATGCCAATGGCGATGGCGCTGGCGAATGCATCGTCTTCTGCGACCAACAAGGAGGTTGTCCTGGCGATGGCGTTTGCTTCACGCTCCAGCAGCAAGGGCAGGATTACTTCATCTGCCTTAACTCGGACGCCAACCAGACCGAGATCTGCCCGGACACCTACCTGTGTGAGGAAGATCCTTGCGATGGCGTCTCGTGCACGATCTTCCAGTATTGCGACGAGGGTGTGTGCATCGACTACGAGCACCCCGACATGGGCACACCTCCAGAGCCAGACATGGGCACCGTCGAGCCCCCGGACATGAACCCGCCGATGCGCGATATGAGCATGCCTCCTGTCGACATGGGTTCACCCACGCCGGACATGAGCACGCCAAGACCTGACATGGGCACACCACCAAGGTCAGACATGAGCACGCCAGCGCCTGATATGGGCGCGGTGGCAAACAATGCGACGCCCGGGAACAACGCGACGCCCACGGGAAACAGCGGCACAAAGGAGGACGAGGAGGAGCTTTTGATCGTCTTCCCCAGGACGGATGAAGACAAGGGGACCGAGGTCGAGGAGACCTGCGCCATGGGTTCGAGTAAGCGCCCCTCTTCGCCAGGGTTTATGCTCGTGGCGCTGCTCGGGCTCCTCGGGCTCGCGCGCCGACGCCGAGTTTAGAGCCTCTCTCCAAATCGCGATGATGTGAATAAACAGCGCGGTGGGTTTGCTCTTTGAAAGAGCAGACCCACCGCGCTGCTTGTTTTTGCCCCTTGCGCTCGAGCACGATCCTCGTGACAATCTCGGCGCTTCTCAGACCAATTTATCTTCTCACGCATCTCATATCACCGGCTCCCCCAGAGCGCGATGCGCTGACCACCGAGGATTACATGCCCACGAGATTCGACCTGTCGAAGTTCACGAAGCAATCGCGCAAGGCGCTCGAACGCGCGCAGAACCTCGCCGCGACGCTCAAACACCAACACGTCGACAGCGAACACACGCTCGTCTCGATGCTCGAGCAGGATGACAGCCCTGTCGCGGGCCTGCTCAATGATATCGGCGCGGACGCGAAGCGCATCGGCCGTCGCCTCGTCGACGAGCTCGAGTTGATGCCAAAGAGCTACCGCCGCGTCGATCAGGTCTTCGTCAGCAAGAGCTTGCAAGGTGTGCTCGAGGACGCGCAGCGCGAAGCTGGCGATATGGGTGATGAGTACGTGACGCCCGAGCATATCCTGCTCGCCACGGCGCTCAACACCAAGGGATACGCCGGGAAGTTGCTCCGCGATCAGGGCGCCACCGGGGACAAGATCCGCGAGAAGCTCAAGACGCAGAACAAGGGCAAGAAGGTGACCTCGCCAGAGGGCAAGACCTCGGACGTGCTCTCTCAATATGCGGATGACTTGACCGCGCGTGCAGCGCGCGGCGAGCTCCAGCGTTGCATCGGTCGCGACAACGAACTGCGCCGTATCATGCAAGTCCTCGCGCGCCGCACCAAGAACAACCCCGTGGTCGTCGGCGAGCCGGGCGTTGGCAAGACGACCATCATCGAGGCGCTCGCGCAGCGCATCGTCGCAGACGATGTCCCGCTCGGTCTGAAGGGCAAAAAAATCATGAGCCTCGATGTTGGCTCGCTGGTCGCGGGCACGAGCCTTCGCGGCCAGTTCGAGGAGCGCATCAAGGCGATCGTCAACGAGATCGTCGCCAGCGAAGGACAGATCCTCCTGTTTGTCGACGAGCTCCACACGTTGATGGGCGCTGGTGATGGCCCGATGAATGCGGTCGGGATGATCAAGCCAGCGCTCGCGCGCGGTGAGATCTCTCTTATCGGCACGACCACTCAGGACGAGTACCGCGAGTATATCGAGGCGGACATCGCGCTCGAGCGCAGGTTGCAGCAAATCATCGTCGAGGAGCCGAGCATCGATGGCTGCATCTCGATCCTTCGCGGCATCAAGAGCAACTACGAGATCCACCACAACGTCCAGATCAACGATGACGCGCTCGTCGCCGCGACGAAGATGACTTCGCGCTACATCACCGACCGCGCGCTCCCGGACAAGGCGATCGACGCCATCGACGAAGCCGCCAGCCGCCTTCGCCTCGAGATCGACAGCAAGCCCACCGAGCTCGACGAGGTCGAGCGCCGCATCCACAACCTCGAGATCGAGCGCCAGGCGCTCGTGAGCGAGTCGAGCGCGGACGCGACCGAAGCGCGCGTCAAGCTTGAGAACGAGATCGAGGAGCTCAAGAAGCAAGCGCAGGAGATGCACGAGCGCTGGGAGTCGGAGAAGGAACTCCTCGACGCGCTCACGAGCAAGAAGGAGGCATACGAGGCCGCCGAGAAAGAAGCCGAGGAAGCACAGCGCAAGGGCGAGCTCGGGCGCTCCGCCGAGATCAAGTACTCGGTGCTCCCAAAGATCCAGAAGGAGATCGAGGAAGCACAGCGCGAGCACAACCGCCTCAACCCAGGCGCGCGTCTCCTCAAGGACTTCGTGGACGAGTCCGACATCGCCAAGGTCATCGGTGATTGGACCGGCATCCCCGTCTCGAAAATGGTCGAGAGCGAGCAGCAGAAGCTGCTCAAGATGGGCGAGCGCCTCGGCGAGCGCGTGATCGGCCAGAGCATCGCCATCGAGACCATCGCGGAGAAGGTCAGGACCGCGCGCGCCGGGCTGCAAGATGGCAAGCGCCCCATCGGTAACTTCATGTTCGTTGGCCCCACGGGTGTCGGCAAAACCGAGCTCGCCAAGGCACTCGCCGAGTTCCTCTTCGATGACGAGGACGCCATCGTCCGCATCGACATGTCCGAGTACATGGAGCAGTCCAAGGTCAACAACCTGATCGGCTCCGCCATCGGTTATGTGGGCAGCGAGCGCGGCGGTATCTTGACCGAAGCGGTTCGCCACAAGCCCTACTCGGTGGTGCTGTTTGACGAGGCCGAGAAGGCGCACCCGGATGTCTTCAACATCCTGCTCCAGGTGATGGACGAAGGTCGCCTGACCGACTCTCAGGGCAAGCGCGTCGACTTCACCAACACGATCGTGATCCTTACCTCGAACGTCGGCTCCAAACGCATCATGGAGCTCACGCAATCGGAAGGCTTCACGCAGCAAGAACTCGAGGACGAGATCAAGATGATCCTCAAGGATCACTTCCGCCCCGAGTTCCTCAACCGCCTCGATAACCAGATCCCGTTCCGCGCGTTGAACCTCGACGACATCAAGAAGATCGCCAGGATTCACGAGAAGAAGGTCCGCAAGTTGCTCGCCGAACAGCGCATGGAGCTCGAGCTCTCGGAAGCAGCGCTCGAGTTCCTCTCGAACGCTGGCTACGAGCCCGAGTTCGGCGCGCGCCCTCTGCGCCGCGCCTTCGCAGAGCACCTGCAACAGCCGCTCGCCATCGAGATCCTCGAAGGAAAGTTCGCCCCTGGCGACACCGTCCAGGTCGATGTCTCGGATAACTTCGAGTCGCTCAGCTTCACCAACCCGAACGAGAAGAAAGAAGAAGCCGCCGAGTGATAACTCGACAACCTTTCTGAACGAGCAGAGCGCGTTTTCCTGGGGGAAAACGCGCTCTCTTTTTGTCGACTCGCACAGCAACACTTAGACAAAACCGAACAATCAACACCAAAAACTTACAATTTACCCCGCAAAAACCCTCCCTACCTTCAAACTTGTTCACGACAACAAGAAACGAACGCGAGGAGGCGGCTATGACAGAGATGACATTTTACGACCACGAACCATTGGTAAGGCGCTCACGCGATTTTTCGATGAACAAGCACTCCGATGGTTGGCTATCCTGAGAAGAACACGGTCCTGGCACAAACAAGGAGACAAGCCCCATGGAACAACAAGAGCCTGTTGGCCCATCCCCCGAGCAGAAATCGTCGCCCTCCCCCTCGTACCCACGTCCGATGAGCGAGACAAAGACACCGAAACGATCGACGGCGTCGTCGCTGATCGGCCTTGTCTACACTGTCTATTTCGGGTTCGGGCTCATTTCATCGTCGCTTGGCCTGATCGGTGCGCTCGTCTCGTGGGATGGCGCCGGTCTCTGGAAGGACGCCTTGATGTTTGCCTTCACCGCGCCGCCAGCCTGCATCGGGTATGCGCTCTACAAACGCAAGCCATGGGCGCGTCAGGCGATGATCACGCTGAACTACATCATCATCACGCTCACCATCAGCGCCGTGCTTATCGCGCTCGGCTTCGCGTTCTCGCTGGAGTACTCGGGAGACTCACCGATGGGAATGCTCTTTCTGTTTGTGGGGCCCTTCGTGATGTTCCCTGCCGTGTTCACCATCGCGCTCGCTGCGTTCACCATCTTCAAGCTTCGCGCAGAAGCGGGCGAACAGGAGCAAGAGGGGACCACTGATACTCACACAGACCACATCGCGCGCACGTTCGAGTGAGCCCCGAGCGAGGCACGTGCGGACAGAAAGATTAGCCCCAGGCGAACGAAACGTTCTATATTATGAGATTTTCACAAACAAAATCTCCACTTATGGTGGTTCTTGTCACGACAAAGTTATCGACAACGACGACCACCAGGAGATGAGCCGTGGAACAGCATGACCCCTACAATCATTACAACGAGCACCACTACAACCAAACGCACACGCCAAACTGGCAACAGCCTGGCTACGCGCCAACGACTGTGGAGCGCTCGACCGCGGTGTCACTGATCGGCTTCTTCTACCTTGGAACCTGTGGTCTCGGTGTGTTGCAAGGGGCGTTGGGGTTGCTGCTCTCGCTGATCGACATGAATGGCTTTGGCATCTTTGGCAGCTTCTTCGGACTCGCCATCAACGGCTTCATCGCCTACGCCGGATTGGCGCTCTACAGGCGTGAAAACTGGGCTCGTCAAACCATCATCGCGCTGAACTACCTCAATATCGTCGTCTCGATCATCTGCACGCTCGCCTTCTTCGGGTTCGTGCTCTCGACGGGCTTCGCTGGCGAGGCCGCGCTGGGCGGTATCATGTTATTCTTCCTGGTCGTCTTCCTGGTCGCGATCGGCATCAGCATCGCCATCGCGTGGTTTATCATCAACAAGCTCGAGTCCGAGGCCGTGGTTCGCGAATGCACGCCAACCTCGATCTTCAACGAGGATCACTACCACCACACCTTCGAGTGATTTCTTCGGGCCTGCGAACGAGAGAAGGGGCGCCCGATGTGAATCATCGGGCGC
>JAYZVO010000172.1:0-10424 GCA_036155555.1 Myxococcota bacterium | reverse complement strand
TTGGCACCACCACCGCCGATGAGAATGGGGACTGGACGCTCACGATCGACGCCGCTGATGCACTCGAGGACGGCGCTCATAGCGTCTCGGTCACTGCCACGCTCGACGACGTTGAAGTTGATGCTCAAACCATCAACTTCAACGTCGACGCTGCCTTGAACGACGATGACGTCGAGTTCCTCATCGTCGGCGGTTGCTCCAGCTCCGGTGGCGCTCCGGTCGGTGGTGCCTCCTGGCTCCTCGCGGCGCTCGGGCTCTTCTTCTTCAGGTCGCGTCGCCGCGACCTCGGAGGAGAGAAGCGTGGAGAGAAGGCGGCCTAGGTTTATGTTTCTGACATAGGGCGATGAGGATGGTGGTCAACGTCATCCTCGCTCGAAACCAATGAGAAGGGGGAGCAGATTGCTCCCCCTTCTTTTTGCGTTTTGGGGGCTGTTTTGCGAGGGCTGCTGTTGAGGAATATGTGATTTCTAGCCGAGGTGTGGAGTGGGCAGAGGAGGAGGGCTTCTCGATGGTTGTTTGGCTCCTGCTGCTTCTGGCGCTACACTTGCGGTCATCACAGGATGAAGAGATGGCGAGGAGGCTTTAGATGCGACGTTTCGGGATGATGGTGCTGATGGTGCTCGCGTGGAGCGCGACGATGTGGGCGGTGGACACAGCGAGCGCGAGCGCTTGCGAGTGCAAGCGCGCCTCGAGCATCGACCAAGCGGTTATCGACACCCCGGAGATCTTCTTCGGGGCCGTGGAGCGGTTTGAAGAGCGCGAGGACGGCGCCTGGATCGCGACGGTCAAGGTCTCCAAAAACTACAAGGGGCGACTCGCCAGGGATGGGAGTGAGGTCGAGGTCAAGACGGGCATGAACGAGGAGGTTTGCGGCTATGATTTTCGCCCGAACCGCTCATACCTGATCTTTGCCACGGTCGAGGATGACGAGCTCACCACGTCCACGTGTGCCTACACCGAGAAGTTAAAGGAGGCGCCGATCGGTCCAGCGGTGCGCTCGCTCGCGATGACGCCAGTGGGAAAGGGCACGGTCACCGAGCGCGCCAGCAGGGCATCGGGTGTCTTCGTCGGGCAAGTCACCGACGCGGGGAAGGGCTTCGCGGGGCGTTTTCATAACGCGGCGATCGAGGTCAAGGTGACGACCGCTTTCAAGGGCGTGAAGAAGGGGAAGAAGCTCACGTTGCGCTACGATGAGGATGCGTGCACGGGAGGAAAGAAGCGCAGCTTGCTCGATGACAGCGATCTCGGTGTCGGGGGTGGCGATGTGCCCTTCGAGAAGGGGAAGCGCTACCTGTTCTACACGTATGGAGAGGACCCTGCGATGGTGACGCCATGCCACGGCAACTTCGTGGAGGAGGGCGCCGCGAGCGAGCAGTTGAGCGAACTCGAGAAGGTGTGCAAGGGGAGTCGCTGCGAGAAGCTCGGCGAGGGGTATGCGAGGGCGTCGAAGTTGCGTGGCACGCTCAAGGCGGAGGCGGATCAGAAGGCGCGCGTCGCGATCGACCGTTGCGCGGGCAAGGTGCCGATGTACTCGAGTGATGGGGCGCTGACGGATGTGGACCTCTCGATCCGCGCGTTGCCCGATGGCAAGGTCGAGTTGGTGAATATCCAGACGAGCGGCACCATCGCGGATGGCTCGGTGTATGATGCGGCCGTGGCTTGCATCGCCGGGACGTTGCCCGAGTGGGTGATGACATCGTTTCCCGGAGCGCCTGTCGAGATCGAGATGGAGATTCGTATAAAGGATGACAGGCGGGGGCCGAAGTTCGAGGAGGTTCGCGTCAAGTTGCTCGCGCCATGAGCCGTCGTGTTCGCGGGTAGTTTCAGATCGGCAAGAAAGGAGAGAGGGCGCGGGGTGTATCACACCTCGCGCCCTCTCTCCTTTCTTGCCAGGTTCACGTTCGTGCGCCTGATAAGAGGTGGCTCACTTGCTCGCGGCCCACTTGCGGACTTCGGTGCGGAACCACTCGTCAGCGGCGTCGGTCCACTTGTAGTTCTCGCGAACGTACTTCATCGTGGCCTTCTCGATGTCGGTGTACTTGTCACCGTCTTTGACGAGCTCGTAGAGCTTCTCAGCGTCAGCTTGAGAGATGCGGCCATCGCCAGCGCCAGCCACGGCTTCGTCGCAGAACTCGAGCATGGCACGGTCATACTTCACGCCATCGATAACCTTGTAGTAACTCTCGCTCATGGTGCTACACTCCTGTTGCAGTACAAAGGGTTTTTCGACGTCGGGATGGCAAAGGTGCAGCGGCCCATGGGTACAGGGATCGCGTGGTGCCCGAAACCATCCTCGGGTTCTTACTTCAACGTTTCGTCGAGGTGCCGACACGTTAGCGCCAGAAGGGCAGGCTGACAAGGTGATCCGCCCGGAATAGATCGGTTTTTCTGCGCGCTTCGGGCGCGCTCGGGCGTATGTTTATTCGAGAGTCGAGAGGATGCGGCGATGGTCAAGGTGACGGTTCCAAAAGAAGGCTTCTTGCCCGAGCGCGCCGCCAAGGCGGTGCAGGATTCGGGGCTCGTGGCATACTTTTCGAATCACGCGGTAGGTGATTTTGGCCCACTCGATGCGCGCGCATCACACATCCTCGAGCTGTTGCGCGACGCGGTGGATGTCTCGCTCGCCACGCACCACGCGCTCACCGGGTTGCTCCACGAGCAGCTCGCGGGAGGGCCGAGCTTTCGGAGCGTGACGCTTGGCGAGTCACACAGGCAGTTGCTGGGCGCGTCGGTGATCGTTGTGATGGCGGATGTGTTCGGGCGGGAGCTGGGGACGATGCTCACGCTCACCGAGCCGGAGGGGCAGCTCGATCTGGATGGCTTACCCGAGCTGCTCGCGGTGCCTCAATCGCCCGAGTTGCTCGCGGCGCGTTGGCTCAAGTTGGCGGCCGCGTACCTGAGGATCAAGGCGCCAGGACCGTTCGAGAAGGAGCCAGGAGCGGAGCTTGGCGCCGCGCTGCATGCCTTCTTGCAACTCGGTCGGCGCGCGGTGCTGATGTGGATCGAGCAGGGCGCCACGCGCCCGATGATCAAGGCGCTCGAGGCGCTCGACGAGGTCTCCATCGCGGGCTTTCCCTACGAGGGGCTGCGGGTTCGTCCTGTCGGCAAGGAGGCCACCTCGGGGCTCTTGCCGATTCGACCCGAGAGCATCGTCGGCAATGACGCCTACCTCGAGGCGGGGCTGCGGCTCGCCAGGGATGTGGCCGGGTATGATTTCGAGCTTGGCCGCAACCCCAAAAAGATCAACCCGGTGCTCTTCGGGTTGGGACGCCCTGGGTGTGGCAAGACGGTGACTGCGCACGCGGTGGGGAACGCGTTCCTCGACTTTTGCAAGGCGCGCGACATCCCCGCGAAGTTCGTGGTGGTGCAGCGCACGGACTGGGCGTCGAGTTACCAGAACGCGAGCGCGCTCAACCTGGTCAAGATCTTCCGCGAGGAGATCTATGGCTTCGAGGGCGTGTGTGGCGTCTACTGGCCTGATATCGACACGGCGTTTGCTTCGCGCGAGAGCGGGCAGCTGCGCTCGGAGGAGAAGCAGAACCTCGGCGCGGTGTTCGGGATCTTCGATGGGACCTTGCTCCCCAAGGATGGCAAGTGGTTCTTGCTCTGTGACGCGAACACATTGCATATGGACGAGGCGACGGTGAGCCGGATCGCGCAGAATCCGATGACGGTCGAAGGGCCCTCGACGCCAGCGCATTATGAGAAGTTGATTCGAGGGATGATGTTGGCAGACCTCGAGGAGTTCATGGAACTCGACGAGGATGCGTGGGCGCGCGTGGGCGCGCGCTGCGTCGCGCTCGGGTTGAGCGGTCGAAATGTCGAGGCGATCTGCGGGAATATCAGGGCGCATGTCCAGGATTTCGAGTACCCGGATGCCTACTTTACAGCGAGCGCGTCGGAGCGCGCGGCGTTGATCCGAACCCTGTCACGGCGAGTGAAGGAGGAGGATGTGCTTCGGTTTGTCGAGGAGTGGGCGAGCTGGAAGCAAGAGGCGAGCGAGCGCGCCGAGGAAGAGCGCTTCGAGCGTGAGGTGTCGACGTTGGTGAGGCGACTCAACGCTTCAAAGATCGCGTCTGCGCTGATGGGAGCGGGGGGAGAACGAGAGGGTGAGGAGAGGAGATGAGTGAGCGGATCGACGCGTTTGGCGAGTTGAGGGCAGCGATCGAGGCGACCGTCAAGGATCGCGACCAGTTTGGCTGGGTTGTCTTTAGCCTCTCGTTGCTCGAGGACGAGCGCAGGCATGCTGGATTGGAGAAGGTGCGCCGCGAGCTTGGCGAGGACCTTTACAATGGCGCGACGTTGCTCGAGTGGGCTGACTTTGCCTCGGAGGGAGCGCCAGCGCTCTCGAGGCGCATCGAGCAAGAGGCGCCTGGGGTCGAGCGCCCGCGCTGGGCGGCGGCGATGTGGTTGGCGGCCTGGGCGTGGCAGTGCGCGATCAACAAGCACGCTCCTCATGACGGGATGCACGTCTGCATGGGGCTTGGCGCGGACGGGTTGTTGATGATGCAATGGGACACGTCGAAATCTCCCGCCCCGAGGCATGTGGTCATCACCCCCGGACAGATCCCTGCGGGGAAGTACAACACACACGCCGCGTTGATGGGATATCCAGGATTGCCCGCGCACCTCGACCTCTCTTTTTAAGCGGTTCGAGGAGGTTATGACAATCCGTCTATTCCGCGCATCATGCGGCCCTGGCCTTGTTTTGTGCGGAGCTTGCGCTTGCATTCCTGGGGATGTGCACTAGTATGAGATAGATCGTGATGTTGCCTTTCTATTAGGAATTAAAATAGAAACGCGGGCACGAACAAAGCCGGTGCGAGACTCTCTTGGAGGGGACATGTTCGAATGTATCCCTCCTCGTTAATGGGGGGGAGGATCTCACGAGAGGGATGACCCACGCCCCTTTTTTCCCTGGATAAGCAGGCCAATGGACGAGCTTACATCCAAAACCAGGGTGCCCTTGGGGGAGGGAGAGTTAGACAAGCAGCCCGAAGAGTCTTTCTTCGACTTCATGTCCAATATCATTCAGGCGTGTGTGCGCCATGACGGGCCGGTGACCCTTGTCCTCGAGAACCTGACGAAGACAAACGGCAAGGCGACCATCGGCTTCGCGCACAACCGGATCACCCACGCGAGCATCGGAAACATCGCTGGCGAGAGCGCCTTTTACGAAGTGATGGCTTGGCCCTCTGGCCGCATCACCGAGCAGCTCGAGCACTACGCTCCCATCAACATCCACACCTCTTTGACGCGCCTGATGCTCGATGCCTACTGGTATCTACGCTCTCGCCGCAACGAAACCCACGATCGCCAACTCGACCTCTCGAATCGCTCGCTCGAGCTCACCGAGGAGTCCCTGGCGCTCCTGACAAACAAGACGCCCTGGTACAGCTTGATTTCCTCGAAGATCGAGGCGCTCGACGATGTATTGGGGCATGTGGTCATCGGAAAACGCGGCGAGGTCTTCATCGACCAGGGCGCCTCGATCGAGCGCGCCCGGCAGATGATTTCTGCTGTTCCCGTCGGGGAACATCTCGTCCGTGTTCAAATCCTGAGTGACCGACGCTGCCACATTCTTCTCCCCGTGGAATCGAAGAGTGCCTGGCTTTATCTCATCATGCGTGGCGACGAGCCTTTGATCTCACGCGTGTTGAAAAACATCGAAGCGATCCTCGAAGGCATCCAGGAAAAATAGTCATGCAAAACACAACCGCCCAGTCGGGCGAAGCGAAGTCGGTGGGGCCAGCGGGGGGCGCCACCTTCTTCTCCATGCTCGCCGAGCTAATCCAGTTTTACGCCAACCAACGAAGACCCAGCGTCTTGCGCTTGCGCGACGCCTTTGGAGAGACAGGGCTGCTCGCCATCTTCCAGGGCGAGCTCGTGCACGCGGAGACGAGCGCACACCAGGGGGTCGAGGCGTTCTATCAGATCGCGAGTTGGGGCGATGGCCGCATCATTCGGCGGACCACAGAGCGCACCAAACACACCATCGATAGGCCCCTGATGCGCCTGCTCCTCGATGCCTTCTGGGGGCTCGACGAGGAGCAAATGCGCCAGGGCAAGTCCCTCTTCGACGCGGCCGCGCTCTCGCTCGACGAGCCGACCGCCGTCAATGACAAATTCGAACAACGCGTCACCGCGCGCCAGAGCGAAACGCTCGATGGCAAGGTCTTCCAACGCTTGCTCATGTTCGAGCGCGTCTACAAGAGGATGTCCTCCATCCCGGAGGTTGTCTCCTTCGACCTCTTCGATCGCAGCGGCAACTCTCTGCTCGGGTTTATGACGCTCCCACCGTTCTCGATGCGCGAGCTCTTGCGCGAAGGGGGGAGCCCGCTCGGCGCGATCGAGCAATACACGCGCATCTCGGACCGCGTGCGCGTGGTTCGAGAAATGCCCACGATCCAGGCGTTCCTCTACGCCGAGTTCCTCGCCGTCCATTTGTCCGTGGCCGATATCAACGAGCTCATCATCGACGCCGCGATCATGGTCGAGGATGTGCTCGGCGCGCGTTGATTCGTGAAATGTCATTTCGCGATCGCGGCGAACCTATTAGGGTAGGCTTGAAACGACCGACCTGTGGGTGGCGCTGGTGAGAGATGCCAGCACCGCTCTTGTCCGCAGCAGCAGCGTGGAAGTGGCGCCCATGGCTCATCACGAGCTACAGCCGGGTACGATCATCGCCCAGAGATACGAGATCGTCTCGTTGATCGGGCGAGGCGGCTTTGCCCGGATCTACAAAGCGATCCAGCTCGGCATGGGGCGACCTGTCGCCCTCAAGGTCTTCGATCCTTCGATCCAACAAGGGGAGCCCCGGCAGTTCGCCGCGCGCTTCGAGAAGGAAGCGATCGCGCTCTCGCGCCTGCGCTCACCGGCGACCGTGATCGTGCATGATTTCGGGCAAACGCCGCACGGCATCCTCTATATGGCCCTCGAACTCGTCGAGGGGACATCGCTCGCGCAGGCGCTCGAACAACAGGGCGTCTTTGCCCCCGCGCGCGTCGCGAAGATCCTTCGTCAAGCGCTCGAGAGCCTGCGCGAAGCACACCACCATGGCATCCTCCATCGCGACATCAAGCCTGCCAACATCATGCTCCACGAGCACATGGGGGAGCGTGACTTCGTCAAGTTGCTCGACTTCGGCATCGCCAGGTTGTTCGATGACGAGGCGCCCGAGGATCTTCGCGAGACGCGCGAGGGGAGCCTCATCGGGACCCCTCGCTACATGGCCCCGGAGGCGATCGCAGGGAACGCGCTGCCCGCCAGTGATTTGTACTCGCTCGGGTTGGTTGCTTACGAGCTGCTGACCGGGCAGAAGGCTTATCCTCAACACAGCAACCTCGACCTCATCGCCAAGCAGCTCGAGCCCGAGTCCATCAAGCTCCCCTCCGCCGTGCTCGTCCCCACCGAGTTTCGCGTCATCATCGACAAGATGCTCGAGAAGCAGGCCACGCGCAGGTGGCAGCACGCAGCACAGATCGTCGAGGCGCTGCGCACGCTCGACCTCGAGGATGATCCCTTCGAGGATCATATGGCGACGCGTCCGAGCGTCGAGGCGTCCGCGTCAGTGCGCGCGGCGTTCTCCAAACTCATCGCGCCACAGGACGACGCCGGTGACGCGCTGCTCGACGAGTCGACAAGGCCCAGCCTGAAGCCTCCCCCCGGGCTCACGCTCGGCCACGACGAAGTGTCGCCAGATCAAGATCAGGTGTCGACCCGAGAGGTGCTCGCGCCCGACTTCTCCTCGCTCCAGCAACCCGAGCCAAAGCCCGAAAAGATCATCGAGCTCACGCAGCCAAAGCGCGTCGAGCGCCCACAGAGTGCGGAAAAGTACTCGATCGTTCGCCCCACAAAACCGCTGCCCGATGATTGGGACAACGTCGAAGACACCAACCCTTCGATCAACCGACCTCGCGAAGAGCGCTTGATCGTGTTGCAAAAACCTTCCGTTGCCCAAAATCCAGAGGAGGCTGCCTCGCTGGCCCAGGCCCCTCTTCCGCCAAAGGATGTCGATGCTGCAAAGGAGCGCACAGACGCTGCGTCAGCACGACGCCAGGGTTCCAAAGGCAAGCGGCTCATCCTCTTCTTTATCCTTGTTATTATTGTCGTCGCTGGCGCGGTCGCGCTCGCGCTGTTTGGCCCCGATCTGACACGATGAGGTGGACCTCATGAATGAATCAGGCATCGTCGAAAACCTCGTCACCCAGTTTAGCTCGGCGCTCGACTGCTTTCGCGAGCTCGTACAAAACTCCATCGACGCGGGCAGCCCACAGGTCGATGTGTGGATGGAGTTCGAGCAAGGAGAGGGGCACCAGGGGGTGATCGCCATCCACGTCGATGATTTTGGCGAGGGGATGGACGAGAACATCATCGACGAGCAACTCACCAAGCTGTTCGCGTCCACCAAGGAGAACGACCTGACCAAGATCGGGAAGTTCGGGATCGGGTTCGTCTCGGTGTTCGCGCTCAAGCCCAAAGGGGTGCTCGTGCACACAGGGCGCGGCGGAGAATACTGGGAGGTCTTCTTTCACGAGGATCGCTCCTTTAGCAAAACTCGCCTCGACCTGCCCGTCGAAGGGACACAAATCACGCTCTTTCTGGAGGGGGATTATCACCGCCACCGCGAGCTCGTCGACGGTGTGCGCGAGACGCTCAAACACTGGTGCTCGCACTCGGAGACCGAGGTCTCCTTCGAGGACCGCTCCCCGATCGAGGACGACAGCTGGGGAGAGGTCGAGGTCATCAACGAATCCTTCGAAGTCCCTGGAGAGTGCTTTACTACAGTCGAGCACCAGGGCACCGAGATCGCGGTCGCCTACAATCGCGAGCCATTCTACGGGTTCTATAACCGAGGGTTGACGCTGGCGTTCTCGCGCTCGGGGGAGGATGTCCTCTTCGAGCGCGCGTGGCGCTACAGGCATATCGCCTTCAAGATCAAATCGCGCTACCTCGAGCACACGCTCAGTCGCGAGACGATCATGCGCGATGAGAACTACGAGAAGGCGATGAAGCTCATGGATCAAGCCGTGGGTGGTCAACTCCTCGAGCAGCTCATCCAGAACATCGAGACACTCGTCGCAAAGGAGAGCTGGGGCCATAACGAGGTCAACCTCTACCTGCGCTGGATCGCCTTCCTCACACACGAACCACCGGAATCACTGGAACCACTCGGTGAGCGTTTCATCTGTCGGCTGGTCGACGGTCGCCCGACGACGCTGGCGCGCATGCTCGAGCTCTGGCAACGCGATGGCCGCTTGCTCGTCTCGGAGGGGCAAACCGAGATGACCGCTGCGCTCGCTCAGGATCGCTTGCCCGTGTTCTACGGCGCCAAACCATCCGCGGCGGGGCTCGGGCATGTCGGCGAGTTGTTCGTGCGGTATGGGCAGCTGGTGCTCGGGAGGGATTGGAAGGAGCAGGCGCGTGATGTGCTTCGCTGGACAGGCATCACCGAGATGCTCGGCATGCCACTCGTCAAACTTCAGGCTCGCCTGACCGCTGGCATCGTCCGCCCGGAAGACGTCTACCTCCCCGTCGAGATCGATGATCGCGTCCCCGAGGAACTCTCCTCGCTTATCTCAGGCGCCGCAGCATTGCTCAAGCAAGCCGATACGGGATACCGAAAGTTCGGGACGTGCCGCATGGTCGCGGTCACGAGCGATGAGGCGCCGTTGTTTGTCGTCGCGCCCAAGCTCTCCAAGATCATGGCCATCCCCCCAAAGGAGCGCAGCAAAAAAAGCCGCATGGAGGTCGCCGTCAACCGCGAACACCCGCAATTCCTCCACTTCACACAACTCGCCGCACGCTCCCCGCAACTCGCCAACTACTGCCTGGCCAAGGCCCTGCTCCTCGATCAAGATCGCCACATCGAACGCGATGTCGTCCTTATGGAAGGCGCGCTTCGCGCATGATGGTGTGATTGTCTGCGTTGATGTGTAGATGGATTGTTTGCGCCAATGCGTTCGATAGCCTTGGATTGCGGAGTTTGCGCCGACGTGTAGAGGAGCTTTGGTTGCGAAGTTGGCGCCGACGCATGGAGGAGCCCAGGGTTGCGAAGTTGGCGCCGAGGCATAGAGGAGCTTCGTTGCGAAGTTGGCGTCAACGCATGGAGGAGCCCTGGGTTGCGAAGTTTGCGCCGACGCATGGAGGAGCGCTGATAGAGCTTGGCGCCGACGCATGGAGGAGCCCAGGGTTGCGAAGTTGGCGCCGAGGCATAGAGGAGCTTCGCTTCGAAGTTGGCGCCGACGCATAGAGGCGCTTTGAGAAGATGAAGGCGCCGATGCAGTGCATCCTCTCTTGTTTCTTGTCCCCCCTAAATCCCCCAAATCTGCATCCGCGCTCCTTTTTCACCGCTTCGCTCTTTGAAAAAGGAACACGACCATCCGCATCACTGCGTTCGCGGAATTATGCAGGGGGGACTTGGG
>JAYZVO010000171.1:0-15596 GCA_036155555.1 Myxococcota bacterium | reverse complement strand
CGAGGAGCATTTGTTTGGCCTGACCAAACAAATGCTCCTCGCCCCGGTCGACCGCGTGCAGACAAGTTGCAACAGCAAGTAAGTACGCCTCCCTATTGACACACTGCGTCAAGACTGGATAAAAGTTGACGTGTTCGAGTCGTCGCACTGTTTTCACCATGATCCCATGCATCCTTCCTTGCGAGGTTCGCGTTGTCGAACCGACGTTGTTTTCTCGCGGAGTCAGGAAGGAAGAAGGCCAAATCTTATCCACCATCGTTTCGCAGCAGCATGACGCTGTGATGGCGGAGCGCGTTCTTTCGTAAAGGAGCGCGTGGTTCTTGTTTTTTGAGGCTCGCGTCCTCGTGAAACAAGCAGAAGGTTTCATCGATTTGGCAGCGAGCGTGGTTGGCGTCTTTGGTTACAAGGACGAACAGTGTGAGAGCCAGCAACCAGTGCCGCAAGTGAACCGAGGGGCGATGAGCACGCAAAGTTACGAGGTGGGTGGTCGCCGGATCTACCAGGTGGTCGATCTTGGCCGCGTGCTCCTCGATGAGGAGACGCAACCTCGCGTCAGCATCGACGAGCAGACTGTCCAGGAATATGTGGAGCGCATGAAGGTCGCTGATGACGCGACCGTGGTCGATAGCGAAGGGGTGATGTTCACGCCGATCGTGGTCTTCGACGACGGTGAGCGCAGGTGGCTCGCGGATGGCTTTCACAGGGTCGAGGCGGCAAAGCGCGCGGGGATTGCCTCCTTTCAGGCGCAGCTTCGTCGAGGGAGCAAGCGCGACGCGATCTTGCACTCGCTCGGCGCCAACGCTCGCCATGGCAAGCGCCGCACCAACGCGGACAAGCGCCAGGCCGTCGAGCGCGCGCTGCTCGATGAGGACTGGGGGAGCCAGTCGGACTCTCGCGTGGCAGAGATCTGCTGCGTCTCGCAGCCGTTTGTCTCCAAGGTTCGCCGCGACATGGTCGCGCAGGGTGATCTCGAGCCGCAAAAGATGCGCCAGGGAGCCGACGGCAAGCTCTACAACGTGAGCAACATCGGCGGACAATCGAGCGGGCGCATCAAGCGCTCTCCATCTCGCGAGGCGACGGCTGATGCGCTCGTCTGTGACGCGAAGGTGCGCGTCATCAACCAGCTCGAGAACTGCGAGCTCGACGAGGGGAGCGTCCAGGTCCTCTTCGCGCGCGAGCTCTTGCGCAATGACTGGTACGAGGTCGCAAACCGCGGCGTCGCGCTGCTCAAGGAAGGGGGCGTCCTGATCGTCCCACAGACGATGGACCTCTGCTTCGCCGTCTCGCACCTGATGAGAGAGCGCATCCGCTACCAGGGCGCGACCGTCTTGCCCGACGCGGCGATCTTCCAGGTCTGGTCGAGCCAGGGTGGGAAGGAGATCCCGTCTCGCATCGAAAATATCGAGGAATTGTTCGCCGCGTTTGACCCGGAAGGTGTGAGAATCGTGGAGTTTTCTCCTGGCCACCTCGAGCAAGAAGCGCCTGCCTGAACGAACGGACAGCGCAGAAAAAAGGTTGTCGCCAAAACCTCACGCGGTAGTATAAGGAGGTCGATGTCCACGGACGAACCTCCGCAGAGCTCAAAACCGTTATAAGCTCTGCACCACCAACTTAAGTCTTAAGATTCAAACCGACTTCGATCTACGGCGCGATTGATGGAAGAAAAGGACGAACAACAACGGGAAGGAGCCTACAGCGATTGGCGCGAATACCGTCGCCAGCTCGCGTGGGAGATGGTGCAAAAGGGGCTCTCGCAGAAGAGCGTGGCCGAGCTCCTCGATGTCACGCAAGCTGCGGTCTCGCAGTGGGTCAAGCGCGCGCGCGAACAGGGCCAGGAGGCGCTTAACGCCCAGCCCTACCCCGAGCGCGCCAAGAAGCTCGCCAACGAGCACATCGAGAACCTGCGCAGGATGCTCGCCGAGGGCGCCGAAGCCCACGGCTTTGGCGATCGCTGGACCACCGACCGCGTCGTCGAGCTGATCGAGGAGCACTTCGAGATCACCTACCACCCCGCGCATCTCTCGCGTTTGATGCGTCAGTGGGGGTTTGTCTGGATCGGTGTCGCCGGTTGGGTGATGCCCTGAGAGGACCTTTTAGGGGAACTTAATTTTTTCGTGCAGACCCTCGAGAGAGGGTCTTTTTTGTTTCTCGTGACATCTTTGAAGAGCCGGTGACTGGCCGTTCAGAAGGCATCAGGTATGGCTTGACAAGGAGCCCTGGACGTTATTACTTTCGCGACGCGAAATGTGGAAAAAAGTCGGGGAGCCAGAAGCATTGCTTTCTCTCCCCTTCGCGATGGCACGCCACATAAGTTTGATGGCATGTGCCGTTCTCCCCGAGATGAGATCTGGGTAAAGATTCATGACCGACGCGATGTTTGGCGCCTGGGAACCTGGTGCGCTTCCTCCTGTCTTCGACCAACGCGATATTCTCCAACGCGTGGCTTCTCCCCGCCAACCCATAATGGTGATCCGTGAGGTCTCCACCGGGAGGCTCGGGCTTGCTCAGGGAGGTCGTATCACCTCCAACGCGTCGCCTGATTACACCATCGTCGCCACGCTCGGCGCGCTCTACCCCGAGTGGCTGGGTGATCGCGGCTTCTGCGAGGCACACGGCGTCAGGTTCCCCTACGTCGCTGGCGCCATGGCCAACGGCATCGCCACGGCGGATATGGTGATCGCCATGGCGCGCGCAGGCATGCTCGGCTTCTTTGGCGCCGCAGGCCTCGGCTACGAGAAGGTCGTCGCTGGCATCGATCGCATCATCGAGGGGGTCTCGGATTTGCCTCAGGCAAGCTGGGGCGCAAACCTCATTCACTCGCCAAACGAGCCGATGCTCGAGGATCGCGTCGCGCAGTTGTTTATCGAGCGCGGCGTCAAGCGCGTCTCCGCGTCCGCTTATATGAAGCTCACGCCGAGCATCGTCTGGTACGCATACAAAGGCGTGAAGACTGGACCTTCCGGGCAGATCCTTCGCGACCGCTATGTGTTCGCCAAGATCTCGCGTCAGGAGACCGCGCGCCACTTCATGAACCCGGCGCCCGAGGCGATGCTTCGCGACCTGGTCGAGCGCGGCAGGTTGACCGCTGACGAGGCGCGACTCGCCGAGCACTTGCCCGTGGCAGAAGATATCACCGCCGAGTCTGACTCCGGCGGCCACACTGACAACAGGCCGCTCGCGGCGCTCTTCCCCGATGTCTGCGCGGCGCGCGACGAGGTGATGCAGCAGCGCCAGTACAGTCGCCCCATCCGCGTCGGCGCCGCTGGTGGTCTCGGGACACCCGGCGCGCTCGCTGGCGCGTTCGCCATGGGCGCGGCGTATGTCTTGACGGGCTCGGTGAACCAGAGCGCGCTCGAGGCGGGCTTGAGCAAGGAAGGCAAGGCGATGCTCGCGCTCGCTGGCCTGACCGATGTGATCATGGCCCCGGCTGCCGACATGTTCGAGCTCGGCGTCGAGGTTCAGGTCTTGCGTCGTGGCACCATGTTCGGCACTCGCGCCCAAAAGCTGCACCATTACTACACCAGCTATCCCTCCCTCGATGCGATCCCGCAGAACGAGCGCGAACAGCTCGAGAAGCGCGTGCTCGGCGAGTCGATCGCGAACATCTGGGCGGACACGGCGCGCTTCTGGGGTAACCGAGATCCCGCCGAGGTCGAGCGCGCCGAGCGCGATCCAAAGCACAAGATGGCGCTCGTGTTCCGGTGGTATCTCGGAAAGGCGAGCAAATGGGCTATAGATGGTGAGTCCGGTCGTGGGCTCGACTATCAGATCTGGTGTGGGCCTGCCATGGGCGCGTTCAACACCTGGGTAAAGGGCTCCTTTTTGGAGGACCCTGCAAACCGCGAGGTCGCCCAGATCGCGCTCAACCTGCTCGAGGGCGCCGCTGTCATCACGCGCGCTCAGCAGCTTCGCACGCTGGGGGTCCCCGTCCCCGCCAGCGCGTTTGACTTCAGGCCGAGGCCGCTTCGCTAGCGTCCTCCGGTCCATAGAAAAGCTTTCAAAGACTCAGATAGATAAATCGTACTGCACGTTCCCACCAAGGAGCATCGATGTCCTCGCAATATCCCCCCGTCGCGATTGTTGGCGCCAGCGCTCTCTTTCCTGGCTCCATTCACAAGGGCAAGTTCTGGAAGAACATCCTCGAGGGTCATGACCTGTTGAGCGAAGTGCCCGAGACGCACTGGCTGCTCGATGATTACTACGATCCTGACCCCACCACGCCAGACAAGACCTACGCGCAGCGAGGGGGATTCTTGCCCGTGACGGAGTTCTCGCCGATGGACTTTGGCGTCCCGCCAAACATCATCCCGGCTACGGACACCGCACAACTGCTCGCGCTCAATGTCGCACAACGCGTCCTCGAGGATGTCGCCGGTGGTGACTTCTCGAACATGGACCGCGACAAGATCAGCGTCGTGCTCGGCGTGGCCTCTGCTACCGAGCTGGTGGGGCACATGTCCGGTCGCCTCCAGCAACCTGTCTGGGAGCGCGCGCTGCGCAACATCGGCCTCCCCGAAGAGCAAGTGCAGGCGTTTAGCCGCGAGGTCGCCGCGAGCTATGTCGAGTGGCAAGAGAGCACCTTCCCTGGGTTGCTCGGGAACGTGGTCGCCGGTCGCATCGCGAACCGCCTCGATCTCGGCGGCACCAACTGCGTCGTCGATGCCGCCTGTGCATCCTCGCTGGCAGCGCTCGAGATCGGACTCAACGAGCTCTACCTCGGGCAGTCGGACCTGGTGATCGGTGGTGGCGTCGATACGCTCAACGACATCCTGATGTTCATGTGCTTTAGCAAGACGACCGCGTTGTCCGTCTCCGGCGATTGCCGTCCCTTCTCGGATCAAGCCGATGGGACGATGCTCGGCGAGGGCATCGGGATGGTCGCGCTCAAGCGCCTCGAGGATGCAGAGCGCGATGGGGACAAGATCTATGCAGTGATTCAGGGGCTCGGGAGCTCCTCGGATGGTCGCGCCAAGAGCATCTACGCGCCCGTGTCCGAAGGTCAGGCAAAGGCATTGCGTCGCTGCTACGAGCGTGCAGGTTATGGTCCTGAGACCGTCGAGCTTGTGGAGGCGCACGGCACCGGCACCAAAGCAGGTGATGCTGCCGAGTTTGGCGGCCTCAAGATGATCTTCGAGGATGAGACCGACACCGACCAGAAGCAATGGTGCGCGCTCGGTTCTGTCAAATCACAGGTCGGCCACACCAAGGCCGCCGCCGGGTCTGCTGGTCTCTTCAAGGTCGCCATGGCGCTCCACCATCGCGTCATCCCGCCGACCATCAAGATCGACAAGCCCAACCCGATGATCGATGTCGACAATAGCCCCTTCTACCTGAACACGACCTCGCGCCCCTGGGTGCGTGGCTCGAAGCACCCACGCCGCGCGTCGGTCAGCTCGTTCGGTTTCGGTGGCACGAACTTCCACGTCACGCTCGAGGAGTACAAGGGCGCAGGTCGCCAGTGGCGCATGCGCTCGCAACCTTGCGAGCTGTTCGTCTGGTCGGCGGATTCCGCCAGCGAACTCATCGCCAGCGTGAACGAGGTGATGAACGACATCGACCACCACGATGATATGTTCGAGTTCTTCGCGCGCCAGTCGCAGCAAAACGTCGCTGCTGGCAAGGCATTGAAGTTGGCCGTGGTGGCAAACAACAGCGACGACCTCAAGAAGAAGCTCAAGCTTGTCCACGCGCACCTCGAGCGCTCGCCGACGAGCAATTACAGCACGCCAAACGGCATCCAGTACGCGCACGGCGGCGACGCCGGAAAGGTCGCGTTCCTCTTCCCTGGCCAGGGAAGCCAGTACGTGAACATGGGCAACCAGCTCGCCATCCACTTCGAGCGCGTGCTCGGGGTTTGGGATCGCACCGCGGATATGACGTTCGATGAGAACTACGCGTTGCACGATGTCGTCTTCCCGAGGACGCCATGGAGCGAGGCCGAGACCCAACGCCAGCGCGAGCAAATCACCGCCACCGAGTGGGCACAACCTGCCATTGGCGCCGCGAGCCTCGGCGTTCGCACCCTGCTCGACGCCATGGGCGTTCGCGCCGATGTGGTCGCCGGGCACAGCTTTGGCGAACTCACCGCGCTCTACCACGCGGGCGTTTACTCCGAGGAGGACTTCCTCCGCATCGCGCGCAAGCGCGGGGAGTTGATGGCCGCTGCATCGGATCTCGACGGCGCGATGACCGCGGTTGTCTCTGATGTCGATACCGTCGTCGCGCGACTCGAGGAGTGGGGCGTCGATGTCGTCATCGCGAACCACAACAGCCCCTCGCAGGTTGTTCTCTCGGGCGCCACGAGCGCCATCGAGCAGGTCGAAGAGCGCCTGGCAGAAGCCGGGATGAAGTACAAGCGACTCAAGGTCGCGACCGCGTTCCACTCGCCGCTTGTCAGCGACTCGAGCGCGCCGCTCAAGAGCTTCCTCGATGATGTCGCGTTTTCTGCGCCAAACCTTGCCGTCTACGCCAACAGCACCGCGGATGTTTATCCCGAGGATGCAGATCAAATGCGCGCCTTGCTTGCTGGGCAGGTCGCGCAACCTGTGCGCTTTGTCGAGCAGCTCCAGGCGATGTACGACGCTGGCGTTCGCACCTTCATCGAGGTTGGCCCCGAGGCGGTGCTATCGAACCTCGTGACCCGCACGCTCAAGGGCGATGACCTCAACGTCATCGCGACCGATCGCCGCGGCAAGCACAGCGTGGAGATGTTCACGTTGGCGCTCGCGCAGATGTTCACCGCAGGTCTCGAGCTCGACTTCTCCTTGTTGTGGGAGGGTTACAAGGAGCTCGATGATCCTCGTCAACGCAAGGCGTCGCGCTTTGCCGTCGAGCTCGGTGGCGCAAACTACGGCAAGCCCTCTCCCTTCCGAGAGCCTACCGCCGAAGCAGCCGCAGCCGCAGCGAGCATCAACGAGCCACGCGTCGTCGAGAAGATCGTCGAGGTCGAGGTCGAGAGGATCGTCGAGGTCCCCGTGCCCGTCGCGAATGGCCACGCGCATACGCCAGCACACACGCCAGCGCCTGCTCCTGCTCCTGCTCCCGTAGCGGCGGCGCCTGTGGTCGATGGCAGCTGGCTCGATACCTTCGAGCGCATGCAAGAGGAGACGGCGCGCGCGCAGGCCGAGTATCAACGCATGATGGCAGAGAGCCACACGGCGTTCCTCGACATGGCGCAGGCGACGTTGGCCAACCTCTCGGGGAGCCCTGCCAGCAAGCCAGCCGCGGCGGATGATGTCGTCGGGAAGATGACCTTCCCGAACTTCGCAGCGTCTACCAATGGTCACCATATCAATGGCAATGGCGTTGGCAGCGCTCGCGCAGAGGCAGGCGCTTCGTTTGCTGCGCCCTCTTACTCGGCGCCGGTCTCCAGGCCAGCACCTGCCATGGAGATGCGCGCTCCAGTGAGCGCGCCTCCTGTGTCTGCGCCGGTGGCGAGCAAGCCAGCGGCACCAGTCGCAAAGGCTCCTGCGCCAGCGCCAGCGGCTCCTGTCGCCAAGCCTGCTCCAGCAGCGCCTGCAAAACCCGGCGTCGATTTGACGGCGGTGATGTTGTCGGTGGTTGCTGAGAAGACAGGTTACCCGGAAGAGATGCTCGACCTCTCGATGGAGTTGGAAGCCGACCTTGGCATCGATTCGATCAAGCGCGTCGAGATCCTTAGCTCCATGCAAGAGAGCATCCCTGGTTTGCCAGAGGTCGAGACCTCTGCCATGGCACAACTCACGACCTTGCAACAGATCGTCGATTACATCGCTGAGCTCGGCGGCGCGGCGCTCGCTGGTTCGCCAGCTTCGGCACCTGCCGCCGCTCCAGTCGCTTCCGCAGCGCCAGCGGCTGCTCCGGCAGCGGGCATCGACCTGACCAAGATCATGCTCGAGATCGTTGCCGAGAAAACTGGTTACCCAGAAGAGATGCTCGATCTCTCGATGGAGTTGGAAGCCGACCTCGGCATCGACTCGATCAAGCGCGTCGAGATCCTTAGCTCCATGCAGGAGCGCGTCCCTGGTTTGCCAGAGGTCGAAACCTCTGCCATGGCACAGCTCACGACGCTCCAGGAGATCGTCGATTACATCGCAGAGCTTGGCGGCGCAGCGCTCGCTGCGGCGACCACTGCACAACCTGCTGCGAGTGCTCCGGCTGCGCCTGTGACTGCTTCGCAGCCTGCGACTTCGGCTGTGGATCTTGTCCCCGTGATGCTGTCAGTGGTCGCCGAGAAAACCGGCTACCCCGAGGAAATGCTCGACCTCTCGATGGAGTTGGAAGCCGACCTCGGCATCGACTCGATCAAGCGCGTCGAGATCCTTAGCTCCATGCAGGAGCGCGTGCCTGGTTTGCCAGAGGTCGAAACCTCTGCCATGGCACAATTGGTAACCTTGCAGCAAATCGTCGACTACCTCGCCGAGCTCGGTGGCGGCGCGATCGCGGCACCACAACAAGCTGCGCCTACGGCGCAGGCTTCGCAGGCAGCGCCAAAGGCACAGCCTGCTGCCGCGTCCAGCGCGGCAGCTGTGGACTTGACGCCAGTGATGCTGGAAATCGTTGCCGAGAAGACCGGCTATCCTGCGGAAATGCTCGACCTGTCGATGGAGCTCGAGGCTGACCTCGGCATCGACTCGATCAAGCGCGTCGAGATCCTTAGCGCGATGCAAGAGCGTGTGCCTGGCCTTCCAGAGGTCGAGACCTCGGCGATGGCACAACTCGTGACCCTGCAACAGATCGTCGACTACATGCAGGGTGTTGCAGGCGATGCAGCACCTTCAGCGGCGCAACCTGCGACGCAGCCTGCGGCGCCGAGTGGCCCGAGCAATGACGAACTCGTGAGCATCATGCTCGCCATCGTCGCAGAGAAGACGGGCTACCCAGCAGAGATGCTCGACCTGTCGATGGAGTTGGAAGCCGACCTCGGCATCGATTCGATCAAGCGCGTCGAGATCTTGAGCGCGATGCAAGAGCGCGTCCCTGGACTTCCAGAGGTGGAAACTTCTGCCATGGCGCAGTTGGTGACGTTGCAACAAATCGTCGAGCACATGTCCGGCGCAGCGACGCAAGCGAAGCCGAGCATTGCCAAAACAATGCCCTCTGCGCCTTCGATGAGAGAGCAAGCGGAAGAGACCTACACCTTTGTCGGCGAGGAGAAGTTCGAGGTCGGTCTTGGCGAGGTCTCGGATGTGAGGCTCGAAGTCAGCCGCTACGTCACGCAGCTTGTCGAGGCTCCAGCGAGCGGGCTCGCCCTCCCCGGTTTGGAGAGCGCCCGCAACGTCGAGATCATTTCCGATGGGACTGGCCTGGCGCAAGCCCTGGCGGTCAAACTCGGCGCGTTCGGCCCGCAGTGTTTTGTCGTCCAGTCGGCCCAGGACCTCACGGGTGAGGCGGACGTGGTCATCGCTCTTGGCGGCATGAGCCAGGAGGTGGACTTCGAGAAGGCCGTCACGATCAACCGCGAGGCATTCCATGCGGCATGCCGCATGGCGCCGAGGTTCTCCGAGCGTCAGGGTGTCTTTGTCACTGTTCAAGACACGGGCGGAAAGCTCGGTCTTGATGGCGCTGGCGAGCGCGCGTGGATGGCGGGTCTCACCGGTCTTATCAAGACCGCCAACAAGGAGTGGCCTTCCACCAGCGTGCGTGCCATCGACCTGGAGCGCGGCAACCGTCCAGCTGGAGACCTCGCGCAAGCGATCGTCAACGAGCTCTGGAACGGTGGCGCCGAGCTTGAGGTCGGGTTGACCATCGACGGAGGTCGTTGGAGCCTGGCGAGTTATCCTCGCCCGACCTCGATGTCAGGTCGTGTTCTGAACAAGCACTCGGTGGTGGTGGTCTCGGGTGGCGCGCGTGGTGTGACCGCAGCGAGCATCATCGAGCTGGCTCGTCAGACCCGCGCGACATTTGTCCTGCTCGGACGCACGGCAGTCGCCGATGCGGAGCCAGCCATTTTCCATGGCAAGGAGACCGAAGCCGAGCTCAAGCGCGCAGCGCTCGAGGAGGCAAAGCAGAGCGGCGAGAAAGTGACACCACGTGACCTCGCTCGCCGCGTGCGACGCATCCAGGCGGACCGTGAGGTTCGCGCGACGCTCGCAGCGCTCGAGGAAGCAGGCGCGCGCGCCAAGTATGCTTCTGTGGACGTTCGCGACACAGACGCGTTGAGCGCGCTGTTTGATGAAGTTCGCGAAGAGTTTGGCGCTATCACCGCGTTGGTGCACGGCGCAGGTGTCCTCGCGGATGCGTTGCTCTCGAGCAAGACGCTCGAGAACTTCGACCTTGTCTTTGGAACGAAGGTCGAAGGGTTGCGCGCGATGCTCGATGCCCTGAGCGGCGAAGAGCTCGAAGCGCTCTGCATGTTCTCTTCCGTGGCAGGTCGCACTGGCAACGTCGGTCAGTCCGACTACGCCATGGCCAACGAAGTGCTCAACCGCGTGGCATCTGCCTATGCAGCGCGCTTCCCCAACTGCGTGGTCAAATCACTCGGCTGGGGTCCATGGGATGGCGGCATGGTTTCGCCACAGCTCAAGGCGATGTTCGAGCAGCGCGGCGTCGAACTGATCGACCTCGACGCAGGCGCGCGCGCATTCGCAGCAGAGATGCTCGAAGAAGAGAGCGAGGCTTGCGAGGTCGTCCTCGGTGGCGGCGTCGTCGCCGGTGGCCTGAACTCGCTGCTGCCTGAGCCAGGGCAGGAAGCGCTCGTGCGCCACGCGTTCACCAACGCCACAAAGCACCCCTTCCTCGCGGATCACTGCATCCAGGGCAAGGTCGTCCTCCCGGTGGTTCAAGGGATGGAGTGGTTCGTGCGCATGGCTCGTTCGGCCAACCCCGGCACCGAGCAGGTCAAGATCAAGAACCTCAAGGTCTTGAAAGGGGTCGCGCTTAGCGGATATGAGGACGCAGGCGATGCGTTCATCATCAACGCCGAGCTTGGCGCAGGTGGAAAGAGCATCGATATGAAGCTCATCGACGCCAAAGGCACGCCTCGCTACCAGGCGAGCGCCGAGAGCATCGACTGGAAGCGCGCTCCGCTCGATTTCGCCGGTCTTACTGGTGACCTCGCCCCGGCGCCATGGGCTCCCGAGGACTTCTACGGGGATGATACGCTCTTCCACGGCGAAGCCTTCCAGGTGCTCCGTTCGATCGAAGGCGTTGGCGAGCAAGGCGCACGCGCGACGCTCGTCGGGCTCAAGTCCAAGGGGTGGTCCGAAGACTTCTGGGCAACGGACGCGGCATTGATCGATGGTTGCCTCCAGCTCGCGCTCCTCTGGGGCCTCGAGGTCAGCGGTGGACAATCACTGCCGATGCGTATCGCCGAGTTCGTCCAGTATGGACCGCTCCCCGAGGGAGAGGTCACCTGCGAACTGGTCAAGCGCTCGGCGTCCTCGCAACGCACCATCTCGGACATTCGCGTCTACGATGCGCAAGGAGCACCGCTCCTCGACCTTCGCGGCGTCGAGATGTACGTCGTCCCTGGTGGGACGGCACGAGGCAACTGAGAGACCGAGCACTCCTCGGTCGAACGGTAACGAAAATGTGCGGCGAGGAGAGGTCTTGTTAGACCTCTCCTCGCCGCAGAAAAACAAGCTCGATACGGCTTTCTGACGAGGTCTCCACAGAGGAGATCTCGTCGATTGTTTCCACCATCCAGGATGGAGCGGACGTTGAAGTTCTTTGCCCCAATCGCCATCGTCGGACAGGGCTGTGTGCTCCCCGGAGCGCTCGACCCACAACAACTCTGGACCTCGGTGCTCGAGGGTCGCGACGTGCTCGGGGACCCACCCGAGTCTTACTGGGGGCTCGACCCCGACGCGATCAGCACCTCGCCAGAGGGCGACACCATGGATCGCACCTGGTCAAAGCGCGGTGGTTACGTGCGCGGCTTTGACGAGCACTTCGATCCGAGCGGCTTCTTGCTCGACGAGGCGTTTATTCGCGGCCTCGATCCCCTGTTCAAGTGGACGCTCGAGGCCGCGCGTCAAGCCTGGCGCGACGCGGGCAGAAGCATCGAAGGACACAGCGCGCACCGAGGTGGAGTGATTCTGGGGAACCTCTCTTACCCCACGCGCTCTCTCGCAGAGTTCGCCGAGTCCGTCTGGCGCGGTGAAGAAGATCGCATCGACGCACACAACCGCTATATGTCCGGCCTCCCCTCACACCTCATCGCGCAGGCGTTGGGGTTGCATGGGGGCTCCTTCTCGTTGGATGCGGCGTGCGCGTCCTCGCTCTACGCCATCAAGATCGCGTGTGATCGCCTCCAGGAAGGGAGCGCCGATGTGATGCTCGCAGGTGGCGTGAACCACGCCGATGACCTGTTCCTCCACGTCGGCTTCTGCGCCCTCAATGCGATGAGCAAGACGGGGCGCTCGCGCCCCTTCAACAAGGGCGCCGATGGCCTCGTCCCGGCAGAAGGCGCGGGCTTTGTGGTGCTCAAGCGTCTCGAGGACGCCGTGCGTGATGGGGACGTCATCGCTGGTGTGATTCGCGGCGTCGGCCTCTCCAATGATGGCCGCGGTCGCGGGATGCTCACGCCTTCCGAGGATGGCCAGTGGCGCGCGATGCGCGACGCCTACGAGATGTCCGGGCTGACCCCCGAGGACATCTCGCTCGTGGAGTGCCACGCGACAGGCACGCCGCTCGGTGATGGCACCGAGCTTCGCAGCATGGCGCGCATCTTCGAACAAATCGACGATGTGCCCATCGGTTCGCTCAAGTCCAATATGGGTCACCTGATCACGGCATCTGGTGTGGCGGGCTTGCTCAAGATGCTCGCTTCGATGAAGCATGGCGTTCGCCCCTCCACGCTGCACGCCGACGAGCCGATCGAATGGCTCGACGAGACCCCCTTCAGACCGCTCACGGCCACCGAGCCATGGGAGGTCGATGGGTTGCGTCGCGCCGCGATCAACAACTTCGGCTTTGGCGGCAATAACGCACACTTGCTCGTCGAGGAGTGGAAAGAGCAGACCATCGATTACCCCGGCGTCGCTGGCGAGGATCTGGTCACCTTGACCGATTGTCCTGTGGCCATCGTCGGCGTCAGCGTGATCGCTGGATCTTGCGAAAATCTCGAGCAATTCGAGCAAGCGTTGCTCGGTGTTCCGGGTGGCGCGTTCGCGCGCTCGGTCTCCGAAATTTCCTTCGATGTCAAGGAGCTACGCTTCCCACCTAATGACTTGAAGCACGCCCTGGGGCAGCAACTCCTGGCGCTCAAGTCCGGGTTGCTCGTCAAGGATCAGATCGACAGCCTCCCCACCGAACGCACGGGCATCTACATGGGGATGCAGTGTGACAGTGAGATCGCGCGCTACGGCGTGCGCTGGCGCATGGTCGAGCACCAGCAAGACAAGGCCACGCTCGAGACGTCGCGTGATTCGGTCGTCTCCGGGCTTGTCGCCGCAGGCGTCCTGGGCACGATGCCAAACATCGTCGCCAACCGCCTCAACAGCCAGTTCAACCTCTCGGGGCCGAGTTACACGGTCTCCTCCGAGGAGGCATCGGGGATCGTCGCGCTCGAGCTCGCCGCCCGCGCATTGCGTCACGGAGAACTCGACGCGGCGCTCGTCGGCGCCGTCGACCTCTGCTGTGATCCTGTGCACGAAGCCGCAGCAAAGGCTGTGCTCCCGGAAGATCGTCAAATCTCTGGTGATGCAGCAGTGTTGCTCGTGATCAAGCGCCTCGAGGACGCCGAGCGAGATGGGGACAACATCCTCGCTATCCTCGGTGATAGCGCATCGGCAGACGTGAAGCTTGGCGATGAGGTGCACGCGCATTCGCTCACGCCCAAGTTTGGACACGCACACGCGGCCTCCGGGTTGTTGCACGTCGCCGCAGGCGCCCTGCTCTGCCATCGTCAAGCGATCCTCCCTGCGTCGCCAGATGAGCCCACGACCCCCTGGTTCGCGCCGACCCGAGGTCGAGCACGCGTCGCAGGAGTGCGCGCGAGCGCGCTCGGCGGTCAGTCCGCCGAGATCGGGATACAGAGTTATCCTGGCAATACTGGCGCACGTCGCCCGACCTCGCCAAGCCGCGTTCACCTCTTCTCGGCGTCCTCACTCGAGCAACTGCAACAGGCGATCACAGAGGATCGTCACGCAGAAGACCTCGCCCTCCCCTGGCGCCTCTCGCTTGTTTGCAACACGTCCGATTACGAGGCGAGGAAGCAAGCAGCGCTCTCTGCTCTCGCCGCACGAAGCGGTGATGTTCGAGGAGTGGTAGAAGAGCTCGCTCCAGGTGTTTACCTCGGTCACGGCGACCTCGATGGCGAGACCTCGCTCGTGTTCACCGGTCCTGCCGGAGCATACCCGAAGATGGGCGCCGAGCTTTTGCTCGCCCACCCTGGGTTGCTCGACGAAGTATCGGCGCAGTTCGACAACATCGAGGACGCCGTCGGCTGGATCTACGAGCCGGGCGCGACGCGCGAGCGTCCTCCTGTAGACAAGCTCTGGGGCTCCTCCTTCCTCTGCCAGATTCACGCGCGCTTGACGCGCGGTGTGTTGGGGATTCAACCCCAGGCTGCGATCGGGTTCTGCTCCGGTGAGACCAACGCGGTCTTTGCCATGGGCGCTTGGCGCGGTCTGGACAGGATGCACGCCGATATCGAGCGCGATGGGGTCTTTGATCGCGCGCTCGGCGGTGAGCTCGAGGTCTTGAAGCGCTCCTGGGATAGCCAGGACGTGGACTGGGAGACCTACCGCGTGCTGGCCGACGAGGAGACGGTTCGCGCCGCGCTCGAGGGCGAGGATCGCGCTTACCTCACGATCATCAACTGCCCAGGCGACCTCGTGATCGCTGGCGAGAAGGATGCGTGCGAGCGCGTGATCGCAAAGATCGGCGGACATCGCGCCAGGAGCCTCGGCTACAATATCGTGATGCACTGCCCCGAAGCGCGCGGCTTCGAGCAAACCTGGCACGAGCTTCACCATCGTCCCACAGAACCTGTCCCTGGCGTGCGTTTCTACACGCACGCCACGCTCTCTTCGTATGAAGCGAGCGCCGACGCCATCGCAGATGCGCTCACCGGACAGGCGATGCAAACCGTCGACTTCCCCGCGCTTATTCGCAAGGCGTGGGAGGATGGCGTGCGCGTGTTCATCGAACACGGGCCTCAATCAGGTTGCGCGCAGTGGATTCGCAAGATCCTTGGCGACAGGCCACACCTGGCGGTCTCGCTCGACGAATACCGTCGCACGGACATCGAGCAGATCAACCACGCGCTCGGGAAGCTCGCTGCTGCGGGACTTTCCGCCCAGTACGACAACTGGTGCGCCGCGATCACGAGCAAGGACGACGTCGCCAAGACCAAGCAAGGTTTCCAGCTCGCCTTCCCCGCGCACCTCCCGACCGTGTCCCTTCCGGCCCGCTCCACGGGCCGAAAAGAGCAACGCCCCGAGAATCAATCGTCACCAGTGAGGACGCCGATGAGCGCTTCTTCTCGCGATACATCCCCGTATCAAGTCATGTCACCCGCGCCAGCGCTTCCCTCCGCGCTTCAAGACACCTCCGCGCTCGGAGAGCCCACGCCTGTGGTGCTCCCGGCTAGCGGCAGCGTCGCGAAGAGAGGGGGGGAGCTGCCGCCGCGAGAAGTTGTGCAGAGGCCACAGGTCGAGGAGGCGGCAGCT
>JAYZVO010000170.1:0-36114 GCA_036155555.1 Myxococcota bacterium | reverse complement strand
CCGCTCGCTCGGCTTTTTTCAACAGGATCTTTAATAAATCGTGGAAGGAGCGGAGCTCGTCAGCGCGGTTTGGAGCGCGCAGTTTCTGGAGCGCCTTTGCCTCGATCTGACGAATGCGCTCGCGCGTCAGGTTGAAGTCCTGTCCGACCTCCTCGAGGGTGTGGTCGGTCTTCTCGCCGATGCCAAACCTCATACGCAGGATCTTCTCCTCGCGTGGGGTGAGGCTGGCGAGCAATTGCTTGGTCTGCTCGCGCAGGTTTTGGTGGACGGCCTCGTCGATGGGGCTGATGGCGTTCTCATCCTCGATGAAGTCACCGAGTTGGCTATCATCCTCGCCGATGGGGGTCTCGAGGCTGACGGGCTGACGCGAGATGCGCAGCGCGCGCTCGACGGCCTCCTCCGAGATCTCGAGCTTGTCGGCGATCTCTTCGGGGCGAGGCTCGCGGCCAAGATCCTGCTCCAGCTCGCGCGCGGTGCGCAGGATGCGGTTGATCGTCTCGATGAGGTGAACGGGGATACGGATCGTGCGCGCCTGATCTGCGATGGCGCGCGTGATCGCCTGACGAATCCACCAGGTCGCGTACGTCGAGAACTTGTGACCGCGTTGGTACTCGAACTTCTCGACAGCGCGCATCAGGCCGATGTTGCCCTCCTGGATAAGATCGAGGAAGGACATGCCACGGTTGACGTATTTCTTGGCGATCGAGACGACGAGGCGGAGATTCGCGCGGATCATCTCGGACTTGCCGCGCTCGGCGCGGCGTTCGCCAGCGAGGATACCTTCGACGACCTCATCGAGGCGCGCGGGCGTCATCATCAGGTCTTCTTGCACCGAGTGGAGCACGGCGTTGTGTGCGCGGCGCGCCTTGACGATCTCGAAGAGCAGGTGCGCGTCGAGGCGAGGATAGGCAGAGAGATCCATGTCGGGTTTCTCGACCCATTTCTCGAGGAGGGCATCGAGTTCATCGGCCTTCATGCGGGTCTTGGACTCGATCCACTTGCGATGCGAGGCGCAGCGTTCGATGTTTGCCTGAGCGTCTTTAAAGGTGTCGACGACCTCGTTGTAGAAGCGCTGCGAGAGCAAGCACTCGCGCACGGCGGAGTCCATCTTCTTGTAGGCGCGCTCGAGCGAGCGCTCTGCCTTGGTGATGGACTCCTCGTCGCCGCTGGCGACGGCGGAGTCGACCTTATCCTTGGCGGTCGCCACGGACTTCTGCGCGCGCTTGACCTTATCGAAGCGCTTGAAGACCTCGGGCGCCACAGGGAGCTCGGAATCCTCCGCGCTCGGCTCGTACTCGTCAAAGACCTCGCGCGCTCGCGCGGTGCCAGCCTTGAGGCGATCTGGCAGCGCCAGGATCATCTCCACGCCAGCCTCGCAACGGATCAACTCGTCAAAGATCTGCTCTCGCCCGGCTTCGATCTCCTTGGCGATGGCGACCTCGCCCTCGCGGGTCAGGAGTTTGACCTGGCCAATACGGCGCAGGTACATCTTGACTGGATCGAGGCTCGAGCCCCAATCCCCGATGTCCGTGTCGAGCATCTCCTGACGGCGTCGCGCCTTGCGCGATGCGATCAGATCATCCTCAGGGATGTCGCTCTCCTTCGACCTGCTCTTTGTCTGGCTCGTCTTGTCCACGGTCTACCCTCTGGCCATCGCCGCGATCCCGTTTAAGGGGGCGGTGATTTTCGTGTTTGACGCTCGCATCCCGCATGACATGCGGACCTCTCGAGGACATTTGCAATCCTCACCGAGAAAACTTAAATCCATAGTGGACACTCTGTTCCCTCGCCAACCAAATACAATGCAAGGTTGGGGCCAACGTCTTTGCTCGTGTAGTAATGAGTGATGAGACGTGAGGTTTCAAGCCCTTTGCCGCCTCTTTCTGGGCCCACACGAGGATCTGTTTCAAGATCTTTTTGTCAGGTTTTCGAGGTGAGCACACCCCAGCCGTGACAAAAATGTCGTCTCGCCACGCAATCGTTATCAAAAACTGTGGTCTAATGACCACAAGTCTGCCACGACGGTTGGCGTATCACCCAGGAAGAAACAAGCCTGAACGGCCCCTTCTTCCTTTTTTCATCGCAACGCACGCCATCGTCATGACCGTAATTCGATCATAAACACCGACAACGTACTCTCACGGAGTACATTTATGAAATGTACGATGGACTGTCCGCAAACCTGGCGCAAGAAACAAAAAAGCTGGCCCGCATTCCCTGGAGGAACAACTGGCCAGCTCTGGATGAAAATTCAGCACGTTCAGTTCGCGTTGGCGACCTGGTGGAGGCCGACGAGCTCGCGACGCAACAATTCGAGCAAGCGCCCCTTGCCTTGATGTTGGACATGGAGCCTGGAGACGTACTCCTGGCAGCGCGCTTCGAGCTGGGTGCGCTCGGCGAGCAGCGTATCGCGCTCCTGTTCGAGGATGATGATCTCCTGGCGGAAGGTGTTGAGTTCGCGCTCGAGGCGCTCGACATCTTCGCCAAGTTGCGAGGTCATCTCCTCCCAACGCTCGTCCACGTCGACACGGCTCGCTTCGGCCATGCGCTGGCGCTCGAGCTCGACCTTCTTGTCCTCGAACAACCCCGTGACGCGAACAAAATCCTGCTCGAGTTCCTGGAGTTGCGAGGTGAGCTCGTCACGCTCCGAGCGCACATCCTCGGTGTGCAACAGAAGCGCCTGCTCGCGCTCCTGAGCTTGCACGAGCTCCTGACGCAAGACAGAGAGCTCCTGCTCGAGCAAGGCGTTGGCGCTCTCGAGTTCGAGGAAGACCTCGGCGTCGATCTGCTCGGCCTGCTCGGTTTGCGCGACGTCGCCCACGAACTCATCACCGAGTTCGAGCTGACGTCGCGCGCCCGCGATCGTGTACTGTTCGACGTAGAGGAGGTCGCGGATACGCACGAGCTGTTCGATATCCTCGGCTTCGTAGACTCGCTGTCCACTCCGCGTCTTGCTCGGGGTCAGCTGCTCGAACTCTGTCTCCCAGTAACGTAAAACGTAGGGCTCGAGTTCGAGGAGCTTTGCCACCTCTCCAATTTTGAACGTCGCCTTATCAGGGATCTCGACTTTGTTCACCAATGTCTGCTCCTGTGAGTGCCTTCCCTGGCACTTGTTAAGCCGTCTTGGCGCGACGTATTTCGCAAGCTGGCGCGTCCTGACTTACGACCCTCATGGTCGCGATAAAAAGACGCGTCGTCGTGCTCTTATCACATGGTTCGCTTCTTCGACCCGAGGTCTAGAGACGCTCACCTTGCGAGAAGCCAGAATCAGTCTTCACGCTTGCCGTTAAGACGATCCTTGAGCACTTGGCTGACCTTGAAGCGGAGCACGCAGCGCTCTGGAATCTTGATCTCGACGCCCGTGCGCGGGTTGCGCCCGACGCGCTCGCCCTTGGCGCGGATCTCGAACTTCCCAAAGCCGCTGACCTTGATGTCCTCTCCCTCGCTCAGCGTGTCTTTGATCGTGTCGAGGACTGCCTCGACGTAGTCACCGGCTTCTTTCTTGGTGATATCCAAACGATCGTAGACCGAATTCACAATGCCAGCTTTTGTCATCGTCATGATGCCAACTCTCTTGTCTCTATTCATTTGCGAAATGGGCCTGGTCCCGTGGTCGGTCTCCTTGACCATCTCGCCACGAACCCTGCACGGCCCCACTCTTATAACTGGTATCACACCGCGACATCTCCCTGTCGCAGGGCAAAAACCCGTTCATGCGTCACGTCGCCCGCTTCGATTCCAGCGCCGTCTTCGAGACGGCCATCAAAAACCGGGCCAAACACCTCGAAAAACAAGACGATTTCGTCATTTTTTCTCGCGGCGTTTCCGTAACGCGGGGAGTCTTGTACCCCCCTCTTCGAGTAAGTTCAAGTGACTTTCTCTGTTGAGAAAAATCCCCACCGTTCTGGTTCGTGGGACCAACATAAACCGAGAGGTGTCGGCATGCAAGGTGTTCGATCGACGCACGATCATAATCACACCTTTCCCGACACCTCTCGGTGTTGAACGGCTTGTTTTCTCGGGGAAATTAACCTCGCAAGGTCACCTTCGCCCGGTCCTCGAGCTGCTTGACGAGGCGCTCGCTGATGCCCAGCAGCTCCTCGTCCGTCAACGTGCGCTCGCTCGACTGGAAGACCACCTGGATCGCCACGCTGCGCTTCCCTGCCTCGACGTGCTCGCCATCATAGACGTCGAACACCTCGACGCTGCGCACGAGCGTGCCGACGTCCCCGTTGTTGCCAGCGAAGTGCCAGACGGCCTCTTCGATCGCCGCATATGGCGCGCTCGCGTCCTGCACGAACGCGAAGTCGCGCGTCACCGAAGGGTACGAAGACACCTTCTGGTACGTCAGCGCGCGCTCGGGCAAAGACAACACGCGCTCGAGGTCCACCTCGGCCACGAGCGTCGCCGTCAAATCAAGCTCCGCCTCGACGCTCGGGTGCACGCGCCCCACGATCGCCAGACGCTCGCCACCGACAACCCACTCCGCCTGCACGCCAGGGTGCAAGTAGGGCTCGACCTCTGAGGGCACCTGCCACTTCGCGCCCTCGATTTCGTGCGCCGAAGCGAGCGCCTCGATCAACCCCTTGAGGTCATAGAAATCCCACGCCCTCTTGTCATCCCAGTGCGAGGTCTTCTCGCCAGCGAGCACGATCCCCAACGTCGCAGGCTCGCGCTCCCCTTGAAGGTAGCGGCGGCCAACCTCGAAGAGCGCCACGTCACGGCGGCGCTGCGAGAGGTTCGTCTTGAGGTTCCTGATAAGCCCTGGAATCAACGACGTGCGCATCAACCCATGCTCGACCGTCAACGGGTTGGCCACGCGACGCGCCTTTCGCCAGGCATGCCCCGCAGGAACCTCGAGCGCGTCGAGCTCATCCTCGCCAAAGAAGCTGTAGTTGACCGCCTCGTGCAACCCCTGGTCGAGCAACAGACGTCGCGCGCCAGCGAGCGCCGCGCGACGCGCGCGCGTCACGATCGTCGCCTCGTGCCTCGGCGCCTCGCCACGCTCGTGCTCGCCACCCATCATGCCGCGTGGCAGACGATCCTCGATCTTGTCGAAGCCGACCAGGCGGCCGACCTCTTCCACGAGATCGATGGGGCGCTCGAGATCCGGGCGCCATGTCGGCACCACCGCTTCGAGTTCATCGCCCGAAGCATGGGTCTCGATCCCGATCTTGCCGAGCAGTCCCGTGATTTGCTCGCCGTCGACATCGATCCCGAGCACGCGCGAGGAGAGATCCACAGGGAGTGAAATGCTCGCTTTCACGGCCTCTTTCTCCTGTGCCAGACCGTAACCCGCCGCGACCTTCGCGCCCTCGCCGCACACCTTCGCCATCGCATCCACGGCGCGCTGGAGGTTGAGCACCGTGGCGCCAGGATCGATGCCGCGCTCGAAGCGGTGGCTCGAGTCCGTGTGCAAGTCATGGCGCTTGGCGGATTTGCGCACGGTCGTCGGATCGAAGTAAGCACACTCGATGAGAATCCGGCGAGTGGTGTCGGTGACTTCTGTCGCCTCGCCACCCATAACACCTGCGATCGCCACGGCGCGCTCGGCGTCCGCGATCACGAGATCCTTCTCGTCGAGCTTGTACTCCTTGTGGTTGATGCCGGTCATCTTCTCGCCAGCGCGCGCGCGGCGCACCACGATCTGCGATGCGGTGACCTTGTCGAGGTCGAACGCGTGCAAGGGCTGACCGATGTCGAACAGGATGTAGTTGGTGATGTCGACGATGTTGTTGATGCTGCGCACACCGATGCTCGTGAGCTTGCTGGCGAGCCAGGTCGGGCTCGGCCCGACCTCAACATCCTCCATCACAGCGAACGCGTAGCGAGGGCACCCCTCGTAATCCACGATCTCGAGCGCGCACATCGCGTCCGCGCGATCGCCACCGACGCCGTCCCAGAGAGGCTTGCTGTCGCGCTCGGCGCGAGGCGCGAGATCACGATCATACATCGCGGCGACCTCACGTGCGACGCCGAGGTGGCTCAAGCAATCGGGACGGTTTGGCGTGATGCCAAGCTCGATGACCGTGTCCACGAGCCCGAGCGCCTCGAAGATCGGCTTCCCAATCTCGAGATCTTCAGCGAGGATCAGCAAGCCATCGACGCCATCATCGATGCCAAGCTCCTCGCCAGCGCACAACATCCCCTGAGACTCCACGCCGCGCATCTTGCGCACGCCGATCTCGAAGTCGAACGCGGGCGGCTGGCTCCCAGGCAGGGCCGCAGGGACGCGGTCTCCAGCCTTCATGTTTGTCGCGCCGCAGACGATCTGATGCAGCTCCTCTGCGCCCGTGTTGACCTGACACACCACGAGGCGATCGGCCTTGGGGTGAGGTTCGATCGACTCGATCAACCCGACCACGATGTTGTCGTGTCCCCTGCCGATGTGCTCGACGCCTTCACACTCGAGCCCGACCATGGTCAGTCGCTCGGCGACCTCTTCAGGATCGAGGCCATCGAGGTCGACCCAATCGGACAACCACTTCCAACTTATCTTCATCGCTCTTTATCTCCTCGAACGCCGCCCGACTGTTCCTTCTTCCAAAGGAGCAACCGGGAGGGTTCGCGCTTATCAATCAAGGTGCTCTTCTACACATGCTGTTCGTGCGACCGCGCTCAGTCGAACTGCTCGAGGAAGCGCAGGTCGTTCTCGAACAGCAGGCGGATATCGCCGATGCGGTGCTTGAGCATGGCGATCCTCTCGACGCCCATGCCGAAGGCGAACCCGGTGTAAACGTCCGGGTCGATGCCGCACGCCTCGAAGACGTTGGGGTCGACCATGCCGCAGCCAAGGATCTCGAGCCAGCCGGTGTGCGAGCAGACGCGGCACCCTTCCTGATTGCAGAAGATGCAGCCGATATCGACCTCGGCGCTCGGCTCGGTGAAGGGGAAGAAGCTTGGACGGAAGCGCACCGCGATCCCATCGCCGAAGCAACGCTGCGCGAAGTGCGTGAGCGTCCCCTTCAGGTCCGCCATCGTCACGTCCTTGTCCACGAGCAACCCCTCGACCTGATGGAAGACGGGGCTGTGGGTGATGTCGCTGTCGCAGCGGTACACTCTGCCAGGGGCGATGATCTTGATGGGTGGCTTGTAGGCCAGCATCGTGCGGATCTGCACTGGAGAGGTGTGCGTGCGAAGCAGGCGATCTTCCTCCTCGAGCATGAACGTGTCCTGCATGTCCCTGGCGGGGTGATCATGCGGGAAGTTGAGCGCCTCGAAGTTGTAGAAGTCCTGCTCGATCTCTGGCCCCTCGGCGACCTCGAAGCCCATATCGGCGAAGATGTCGGTGAGCTCGGCCTCCATGCGCGTCAACGGGTGAGGGCGCGCGATGGAGGGTTTACGCGAGGGCAGCGTGACGTCGATCGCCTCGGCGGCGAGCTTACGCATCAGCTCGGCCTGCTCGAGTGATTCTTTGCGCGCGTCAAAGGAGGCTTCGATCGCCTTCTTCGTGCGGTTCGAGATCTGGCCTGCCTGGGGTTTCTGGTCGTTGGGCAGCTCGCGAATGATGCCCATAAGCGACTGCACCTGCCCCTTGCGTCCGAGGTAGCGGTTCTTGACCTGGAGGGCCTCATCGAGCGAGGAGGTCTCCTGCAACTCGGCGATCGCCTGCTCTTGCAGCGCGAGGAGGTCGGCCTCCAACTGATTGATATCCATGAGCCTGGCTCCGTTTGGAAAACAAATGAGGGAGTGTTTCTCGAGCGGCGAGGATGCCATGGGTGCCATAAACACCCCGTATGACAACCTCGCGTTCTGTCCGTTCATTACCGTGCGGCGCGGCCGCGCAGAATCGGGAGCCCTTGATGAAACAAAAAAGCCCCGCTGACCGCTTGCGCTGCGGTAGCGAGGCTTTCGGAGTGGAGCCCTTTCGAGCGAACTTGCCTCGTATCAAGGAGGTGTTGCTCGTGAGGGCGCCGATGTTCCGATCACGTCAAGCCATCACTTGAGCGCATCGCGGGCGATCTGCGCGACCTTGGTAAAGCCCGGAGCGTCAAAGACAGCCATGTCGGCGAGCACTTTGCGGTCGAGCTCGACGCCAGCCTTGGAGAGGCCGCCGACAAGCTGCGAGTAGCTGATGTCGTTTTGACGAGCAGCCGCGTTGATGCGCGTGATCCAGAGACGACGGAACAGGCGCTTCTTGGTGCGGCGATCGCGGTAAGCGTAGCACCAGGCGCGGTGAACGGTCTCTTTAGCGTGCTTGTAGAGCGTCGAGCGAGAGCCGTAGTAGCCCTTGGCCGCCTTCAAGATCTTTTTGCGGCGACGACGCGCTTTGAATCCTCTTTTGACTCGTGGCATGGGTCCAACCTCTTTGGTCGATTGCGCTATATCCTGCGCACGTCCTCACGCACGAGCGCCAGCCCTAAACATAGAAGAGAGAAGGGATGGCGATCGCCTGGCGTTCGGAGCGCGCTCGCAGGGAACGCGCGACGGTCACATCGAGTGCAACCGGATAGTGTTAGTCATTTATTCACGCTCGCCAGCCCCGAGAAGGCATCGAATACCAAACAGGGCTGAGCGAAGGAGCGCTCACCCTTTGGCGAGCAGGCGCTTCATGTTGGCCGCGTCGGCACCCTCGAGGTAGCCGTCCTTGCGAAGCTGACGCTTACGCTTGGGGGCCTTCTTGGTGAGGATGTGGTTGCGGTTCTTATGGCGGTACTTGACCTTGCCCTTCTTGGAGAGCGTGAAACGCTTGGCCGCGCCTTTGTGGGTCTTCATCTTGGGCATTGAAAGCCTCCCTGTATCGTCATCTCTCTTGACCTCGCCAGTAATATCCGGGCGCCCACTTGACCTCTCTTTCAAGAGGAAGGCGCCTTAAGGCGTGGCCATGGTGTTCTGCTTCTTCGTGCGTCGCTCGCCAAGGGCGCCCCTTTGGAGCAAGCTGCCGGGGCGTGGGAATTGGCAACCCACCAGGCACCCTCGAGTACAAACGCTGTCTCCTTGCGTCATTGCTCGAAGACGCGAGGCCCTTTTCGCCGCGGGAAAACATACGGAGAAAAAGGCGCTTCGAGCGCAAGGGATAGCCTTATACAGAAGGGCAGGATGGGACGCAACCCAAAATCAAGCGCCCCGCAGGAGATCGCGGCTGCGATCTTGTGCGGGGCGCCTTCGGACGTCTTGCCACAAGGAGCGGTTGCCCTCGTGGAAGCTAACGATCAATCCTGATCGCCATCATCATCGTCAAAATCATCGAAGTCGGCTTGATCGTCGGAGCGCTTGGCCTTGGATGAGAAGTTGAGCATCATGGTCATGTTGCGTCCTTCCATGCGGGCGGACTGCTCGACCTCGGCCACATCTGCCAACTCCACGGCCGCGCGCTCGAGCATCTCGCGCGCGATCTCGGGGTGGGTGATCTCGCGACCGCGGAACATGATCGTGATCTTGACCTTGTTGTTCTTCTCGAGGAAACGCCGCGCGTGCTTGAGCTTGGTCATGAAGTCATGCTCGTCCGTCTTGGGACGAAGCTTGATCTCCTTGAGCTCGACGCGTGCGCCTTTCTTGCGCGCGTCTGATGATCGCTTCTTCTGCTGGTACTTGTACTTGCCGTAATCCATGATCCGGCAGACGGGTGGGCGCGCGTTTGGCGCCACCTCCACCAGATCCAGACCGAAGCGCTCTGCTTGCTCGAGCGCGTCGTCGACTGTCATGATCCCGAGTTGCTCGCCATCGGGGTCGATGACACGGATCTCGGGGGCTCGGATGCGGCCATTCAGCCTCGGTTCGTCGCTGCGACCTGCGTTCTCTCGTCGGTTTCCTTTTTTGCCGTAAGCCATGAACTCTGTAAAAGACACTCCGTGATGAGGTGTGCGCAGGGTCTACTCCCTAGCCCTCTTGTCGCTCACACCCAGATCAAATGGGGGACGTTGTTTACAAGATCTCGACTCCCTCGCCGCTTTTTCGATCGCTCGCCAGTGTTATCTGGTTAAGGATCATCGACGCGAAAGCTTTGGTGGCGCGGGAATCACACCCGCTCCTGTCCTGCAAAGGGACGCCCTGGATAATAGTTGTCGTGCCAGCGCTCCTGAACCAACCTGACCCGGTATCTCTTCCCTCCTGGAGAAAAGAAATCCTCTCGTCGGTCTCTCGGCTACACAATGCTGGCCCCGCTATTGTTTCAGAAAACCTACCCGATGACGAGACCAGATCATCGCCTCACGTAAGTTTCTTGCGCGATTGGCCCAAAAAGGGAGCCTCACTCCCAGCTGCTGTAATATCGATCCTCGGCCATATACTCGTGGCCGCTCGGCACATCCGCCTCCGGCACGCTCTCCTCCTCGCTTGCCTCGAGGATCGCCAACCCCAGCGCGTGCTTGCACGGGCGCTTGCGGCTAGGACAGCTACACTCGAAGCGCGGCGCGCTCCCTCCGCGCACATAAACATAGTACGTGTCGCCGCTGCTCCCCGTCGTCAGCCCCCACAACACCTCGTCCTTCTTCCCCATGTCGTCCCACTTGTCCGCCTTGGCCAACTTCTTCGCGTTGCCAAACGACTTGCGGTCCGGTGCCTGCTCCTTGAGCACGTCCAATTCGATCACGGCCATCTTCTCTTCCTCCTTGTTCTTGCTTGTTACTCCCGGCGCCAAAACGCCAGGTTTATCTCCTCGTCCCCAACTGCCTCAAATAACGCGAGAGACTGTAGGATACCCTCCAGCTGTCCTCGCTCCCCCAACCACTCCACCGCTCGATGTAGTAGAGCGAGGGGTCATCGCTCGTGTCGCTCAGATCGAGCGCCGCGTAATACCCGATGCTCCCATCCCCGATCACATACATCGGCGCGGCTACCTCCCCCTTGCGGTGGCTCCTCCCGAACAGGTTGGATTGCCCCTCGAAGTAGAAGGTGTCCATGTTCTCATTGCTCCCCCACACCGTGTAGAGCTCGTAAGATGGCTGCTCGAGCGCGTTGAGCAACGCCCACATCGCCTCGGACATGTTCACCTTCGACCAGGACTCCGGTCGCTCGCTCCCCTCCTCGAGGGGCATCTCCGGCAATGGGCGATCCTCGGGGATTTCATTGAAGACCCCCTCCTTTGGCTCGAAGCCAAGGCGCATCAACTGCCTTAACAGAGAGGTCGAGAACGGATGCCCCTCCCACTTCGAGGCGCGCACCGGGACGTTGGCCTCATCCAAATACTCGCGCGCGACCTCCTTGACCTTCTTGCTCCAGTGATCCAGCGCTGGCGCGAACACCGCCCCCATCTCTTCCTCGGATGTCACCTTGGCGAGCACGTGCAGCGCGGCGATCGTCGTCTCCTCATCCAGGCTCGACTCCAACAACTTCGCCACCCTCGGCGCGAACTCCTCGGCGCGGCCTCCATGGTGGCGCACGATCTCGAGCCCCACCAGGCGCTCGCTCGCCATGCCCGACTTGAGCAAGCTCGGCAGCTCCGCGCGCAACGCCTCGTAGCGAAACTTGCGCAGCGCCGCGCTCGCGCGATCAAAGCTGCTCAGATCCGCCACCGACTCGAGCAAGCTCTCGGGAGGTTGCGCCAGGCCGATCACCAGATCCACGCCAAGCTGCTGCACCGACTCGTTGTCATGCTCGAGCACCTCGAGGATCTCCTCCTCCCACTCGCTCACATCCATCACTGGCGCGAACACCACCATCGCCTCGTACGCCGCGCGCTTTGCCTTGTTGCTCCCCTCGAGCAACACCGAGCGGATGATCTCTCCTGCCTCTGGCGCCAGATTCGCGAACGCCGCCGCCGCGAGCTTGTCCCCCTTCTCCAACGCCCCCAGCAAATGCTCTGCGTACAGGTCGACATCGCCGCCGACCTCTCCGATCGCCTCGTAGGCGACCTTGCGGAGGCGCTTGTCCGAACTCTGCGCGAACTCCAGCAGCGCGCCCTGCGCGCTCGCTGCGAGCGGCCCCATCGCCCCCAACAGCTCCAACACCGCTGGCGCCTTGCTCTTGCTCGCCTCGCCGACGCGCTCGACCAGCGCGCCCACAAGGTGCTCGCGATCTCGCGTCGCCTCTGGCAAGGCATCGAGCACCTCGATGATCTCTTGCCTCCAGGTGGCGTTCGCCGCGCTCAAACGCAGGCGCCCTCTCCTCCCCGACGCGCGCGCGTCGATCTCGTGAAAGCTCCCGAGGACCGCGTCCACACCTGGCCACGTATACTGCGTTAACGCATGCCCGAGCGGCTGCGCCATCAACGCCCCGGACCAGCTCCTCGCGAGGATGCTCTTTGCATAAGGCCACCACTCCTCCCGGACGCGCTCGGGTGCCTCCTTGTGCGCGTTCGTGATCATGCGCTCGAGGCGCATCAACCGATCCTCGGTCCCCTCCTTCTGCAAGAGGCTGCGCATGTCATGAAATCCGATCTGCTCCATAATCGCTCCAACTCGACCCCGCGCCATCTCGCGCGCCACTGATACTCGACAGTCTCGTGAGTGTGCCTGAGGCCAGCCTCACGAGCAATCACTTCCCATCCTCTTCCCACGAGCCGCGTATCGCCCCTGCCCAGAGAAGCACCACCACCATCGCCAACACCCCCACGCCGCTGGCGAGCAGCAACCTCGCAGACAATACGCCCCACATCGACTCGCCAACCCCATCCGGGATCGCGAACGCCAGCAGCGCGAGCACCCCCGCGAACAACAACCGCCCGAACAACGACAGCAAGGAGAGAAACGTCGCGCGCACGGACTCGCCGATCCGTGGCATCAACGCCTGACGCAATGGCGCACGCGTCAAGGCACTCGGCACTCCGCGTGCGAGCAGGAGCAGGACAATCACAGGATGCAGAAACATCCCCATCACGCCGATCATCCCCACCTGCAACAACCCGCCCACAATCAACACGCGCCGCGTGCCGCTCCTTCTTACAAACCACATGCTCGCGCCCGCGGCCCACCCCGCCAGGAACATCGCCAACGAGGCGTGGACACCTGAAATAAGCGGCGTGAAATCCCCGCCCATCCGCTCCTCGAGCGCGATGTAAGGTTGGTAAAACTCGTAAGGAACGTGCGAGAGCATCACGAAGACGCCCCCCAGAAAGAACAGCCAACCGACGGCAGGGCGTCGCAGCAAGCGCGCGCAGGCGAGCAATTGCATCCTTATCTTTTGCGCGCGGTGGGCGCGCTCGGGCTCGACCATCGCCACGCTCGCGCCAAGGGAGAGCGTGATAAACAACGCGCTCACCCCATACGCCCAGCGCGCGTCGAGCAAACTCGATGCGCCACCGATCAACGCACCCGCGGCCATCACGAAGGAACTCAGGCGCCCGAGCTTCGCCTCGCGATCTCCGTACTCGTCTGCCCTCCCCAGCGCCGCGAGCGAGTCATAGAGCAAGCTCGTGTCCGTCCCACTCGCGAGCGCCAGGCCCGCAGCGAGCAACACCTGCGCCACAGCCCACACACCCCAGTCACCTGGAAAGAGAAAGAACAGCACGTAACTCGCAAACATCGCCAACGAGGACAGCACCAACGTCGGCCTCCTCCCGAAGCGATCGCTCGCCCACCCCGAGGGCACCTCGAGCAACACCACCGCGATGTAATACACCGCCTCTAACAGAAGGACCTGTGCGATCGGGAGATGCGCGCTGAAGTAGAGGAAGAAGACGGGCATCCAGAAGTAGCCCTCTCGCCCGAGCAAATAGATCGTATACGCCTTGAGGTTCCCCTCGAGTTTTCGCGTGTCCTGCTCGGGCTCTCGCGTCATGCCTATACAACCCATCCATCGGGCGAGAGAGAATGCCTTGATCTGTCCTCACATCCTACGACGCGAGGATCGAAATTGCATGCCTGTTTCGACTGACTCACAGCCTCATTGACAACCTCGGCGCGGTTTTTGCTGTCCGCTCTGGCGCAACAATTGGCCCTGTCCTCGATAAATCACGGAGAGATCCCATGAAGAACAACACCAAAACACCACTCCTCATCACCATCATCACCCTCGTGTCCATCGCCCTCATCGGGTGCGAGTCGAAGAAGACCGACGCGACCGACACCTCGACAAACGAGACCGCCGCCACGGCGACAACAGAGAAGGCAAACGAGACTGCGGCAGCAACGACCACCGCAGAAAAAGCCAGCAAGGGCGACTTCATCGAGGTCACCAAGGAGGGCGCAAAGATCGATCCCCCAGTGGCCGTCGATAAGATCCCGGATGGCGCCTACTACTGTGATATGGGCACGGTGCACTACGCGCGCATGGAGAAGGGAGACAGCAAGTGCGCGCTCTGTGGCATGATGCTTAAACACAAGGGGAGCGATGAAAAGGGAGCCGATGGTGGCCACGAAGGGCACGAGCACTGATCCTCGGGTTGAAGAATAATCTCGAACCAACGCTCTGCGTTTTAGAATTTTGCACACTCCCGAGCAGAAAGAGCTCGAAGAGATCGCGATGAGCCCACCCCAGGCGCGCGATCCACCAAGACAAAGGAAGAAGTCATGCGATACCACCTCGAGGCAAGCGCGCTCTTATTGTTGGCGCTCGCCACCATGGTTGGATGTCAGGTGGAAGAAGAGCCGACATCGGCTCCCCCCGAGATCACGCTCGTCCCCAACGAGACCACGACGACCGCGAACAACACGAGCAGCGCGAATAACACCACCACGCCGGTCGCTGAAAACAACCAGACCCCGGCAAACAACACCACGACAGCTCCCAACGCGACGACCCCGGAGGAACCTGTCGGGGAGCCATATGACTTCCCCGAGATCGACGGATGGGAGGCGCTCGAGGACACCAACCCCGACCCGAACATTGTCGAGGTCAACCTGCGCGCGTCGCGTACAGACGTGGAGGTCGCGCCAGGGACCACGCTGAACATGATGACCTACAACGAGAGCTTCCCTGGCCCATTGCTCCAGGCAAAGGTCGGAGATCGCGTCATCGTTCACTTTGAAAACGCGCTGGATCAACCCACGACGGTGCACTGGCATGGCTTGCGTATCCCGGATGACATGGACGGCAGCCCGCGTATTCAAGACCCCGTTCAACCTGGCAAAACATTCACCTATGACTTCGTCGTCCCCGAGGCAGGGACCTTCTGGTATCACCCGCATGTGCGCACCAACGAGCAGCTCGAGCGCGGGCTCTACGCGCCGATCGTGATCCACGACCCGGACGATCCCGTCGTGGACAGGGAGCGTGTGGTTGTCGTCGATGATGTGCTCCTCGATGGCGATGACTTTGCCCCCTTCCTCGCGCACCACATGGAGTTTGTGCACGGAAGAACTGGCAACGCGCTGCTGATCAACGGCCACCTCGAATACCCCGTCGAGGCGACCTCGAACGCTCGCGCCGAGCGCTGGAGGATTATCAACGTCTCCAACGCGCGCACCTTCGCGCTCTCTCTTCAAGAAGGCGCGCAGATGACCGTCGCAGCAACAGATGGAGGTCGGCTTGCCAAACCATACATGACCGAGCGCATCGAGGTCGCCGTCGGGCAACGCTATGACATCCTCGTCGAGAACGAGGAGGGAACCCCGAACTCGTTAACCGCGCATATCCTGACGGTGAACGCCCAGGATGAGGTCGTCGAGAGCCCCTTCGAGCTCTACCGCGTCATCCCCGAGGAGCTCGAACCGAGCAACTTCGAGCGCAGCGCGTGGGACGGGCGAGAGGCGCCCTCCTTCTCGTTGCCTGCAGACAGAGAGGTCGAGATCGTGCTCGACGGGCACACCGACAGCTTCACGGGGCGCGTCGTCTGGACACTCAACGGCGAGGCGAACGCGAAGGAGCCGCTCTTCACCTTTGACCAGGATGAGGCCATCGTGATCACACTGGTGAACATGCAAAACCCCGAACACCCCTTCCACCTCCATGGACAATTCTTCGAAATCCTGGACGATGGCTTCGGTTCGAGCCAACCTGGGTTGAAAGACACCGTCCTCGTCCCAGGTAGAAGAACCGTGCGTATCCGCGCGAGCATGAAGAACCCTGGGATGTGGATGGCGCATTGCCACATCCTCGAGCACGCAGAGTTGGGGATGATGTCCGAGATCGAAGTGACCCCCAAAGAGACACCATGAAACACTCCTCGACGACGCTCCTCATCGCCGCGCTCGCGCTCTTCATGAGCGCGAGCTGTAGCCGCAACGCCGCTGGCAAAACAAACGATGGCGGCGACCTGATCGAGCAAACATCGCCGGTGGCAAACACCACCGACGATAAGGCCGAGAAGGAGGAGGACGCCCCCGAGCGCTTCGAGGCGCTCTACACATCGTGGGCTGTCTCGCCACAGGAGCTCGAAGCGCTCGAGGGGATGTGTGAGGTGCCCGCAATCGCGCAGTTCGCCAAGCCTGTGGCTTGCTGGAGCTCGAAGCAAGGTTGGCTCGAGGACTTCGAACCATGCGTTGGCAAAACACGACCTGTGTTCACCACCACCGCCGACGCGCTCGAGGTCGGCGAGCGCGTCCAGGGATGCGATCACAACGGTGACACGCTCGAAGGAATGGCGCTGATGGGAGAACTCCCCGAGCGTTATTACTACGGCATGCTCGCGACCTCCAAACAGGCGGTAACGCGCGCCAAGAGTTTGTGCGAGGTGGTCGAACTCTCGGACATGGGCGCGGGCGCAGAGTTCGAACGCCTGCGCTTCGATGAGGAGGTGATGGCGAGCATCCTCGCCAGGTATGAGGCGCGCGAGGTGCCCATGCCCGCGTGCATAAAGCAGCTCGAGGGGAAATCACTCCCCGAACTGCTCGACGCGAAGACCTTGCAAACCAACGACGCTTACATGAAGGCGCAGCTCGACAAGGACGCGGCGCTCGAGACATTGCTCCCGCTTCACATGTTCGAGCGTGGCTGCGAAGTGCTCATGATCCTGAAAGAGGACGAGGGCAAATGGAGCGTGGCGCGCTACGCCGATCCTGGCGCCCAGGTCGGAGAAGAGGGGTGGAGTTATTACTTCGCCACCGACACCTGCACCGACCTCGATGACAACGGCGTCGCCGAGATCTGGCTCCCCAACGGCGGCGAGACCGAGCGAGCCTACCACCTCGTCACCCCCGAGAAGGGTGTGCTGCGCGATATCGGCAAACCCCATCACTACGGCGACTAAAAAAATCGCCGCGCCCCACCCTCAAAAAAGCCCCTCACGCGAGGGGCTTTTTTTATGATCACTTTTTCACTACTCGCCGCCCAGAACCACCCCACTGAACAAAAAAACAGCCTGAATTTTGGCCAAAACAAGGCCAATTCTCACGCCATCAACAACTACGACACATGCCGGTCATGCTGATGTTTTCTTACCAAAACAATCAATAAAAACTCTTTACGCACAAAAAATAAACAATATTTATTCTCCCGAACAACTCACTGCAAAATCCGAAGGCTCCCCACGCAAAACTTCACTACACACATCAACGAGGTCCAGCCAAATCGATGGCGCGAGAAGAGGGGTGCAAGAACCCCAGACGGGCGAACTGGCACGAAAAATGACAACGCCCACACCGCGTGGATCGCAGCGTGGGGGCATCATTTTTCGTGCCAGTTCGCCCGCTGGGGCGTTGGTGGGGCGCGACGATTAACCCGCGTCGGCGCTGGCCGAGGTCGCTGGCGCGCCCTCCTCTGCCTTACCGGCAAAGAACGCCCCATACGCCATCATCAACCCGCCCGTGGCAAACATCACCAGGCTATACACACCGCCTGGCAGCGCCATCTCGCCATTCTTGATGATGGTCGTCGCGATGACGATCGCGAGCGTGCCATTCTGAATGCCCGACTCGATCGAAATGGTGCGCATCTGACGACCGGGGAGCCTGGCCAGAAACGCCGCGCCAAAGCCGATGATCATCGTCAGCACATTGAGCGAGACGGTCACCCCCGCCAGCGAGAGGAAGTGATCCTTGATGACCTGCTTGTTCGCAAGAATCACCCCCACCGTGATCAGGATAAAGATGATCGTCGACGCGATCCTGCTCGGGCGCTCCATCTTCTCGGCAAACGACAGGCGCTTGTGCCGCACGAGCATCCCCAAACTCACGGGCACGATCGTGATGGCGACGACCTGGAGGATCGTCTTTAACACGGGCAGCTCCACGCTCTGCTCGGCCCCCATAAAGTTCGAGAGCGCGTAGCTGATAAGCACCGGGATGGAGAACACCGTGATAAAGCTCGTGATCGCCGTGAGCGTGATCGAGAGCGCCGTGTCACCGCGAGAGACGTGCGTGATCAGGTTCGAGGTCACGCCGCCCGGACACGCCGCGATGATCATCAACCCCACCGCCAATGCGCCCGTCATGCCAAAAGCATGAATCAACCCCAGCGCCACCAGTGGCAAAATCAACAACTGGCAAATCAGCCCCACGACCGCAGCCCTTGGCACCTCCGCCACGCGCTTGAAGTCCCCCAGCGTCAGCGAGAGCCCCATCCCCAACATGATCAGGAACAGCGCCGCTGGTAGCACCACTGATGTCAGCACACTCTCTTCCATCTACGACCTCCTCGCATATCCACGAGGTCGCCCCCCTCTTCGAAAAGAAGCGCGGCGCCCTCGTCACATTCATCGAATGACTCGTTAACAAGGGCGCGATCGTACCACCAGATACGGTTAAACGCATGCCATTTCACCACGCAAACGAGGAAGCCGCGCGAAACCCGCTCACTCGTAGTAGACGAGATAGGAGCTCAGGCGAATCCTACCACCAGGAGGATCACCGCCCCTGTAGCTCGCGCTGTACTGGATCGTGTTGGGCTGCCCGAGCGTGAGCGCGTCGGTCAGATCTTGACGCCATGGCTGAACCACCTGTCCGGGACACCAGGCCGCGCGCCCTGGTGCCCAGTTCCCATACTGCCCTGGCACCACCCCTTCGCTCGAGCGCTTCGCGCACAGATCCAACACGCTCGCCTCACTCGAGTGCTCCTTGGTGTACGTCTGCCCGCCAACCTCGAAGGTGTGCACGTGATTGCACCACTCGGCGCAGTTGCTCCCTTGCACTTGCCCGTGACCTGTCATCAGCATCGCCAGCTCGACCTTTTTGATCCCCGCTGGTGGCGAAAACTCGAAGGGCTGGAAGCGATCGTTGTAGGTCGCATCGAAGTTGTCCCCGCCACCACGCTCCGAGAACAACGGCGTGATCGCCACTGGCCTTGGCTCACCCTCGACCGAGCGCAACCGGAAGCGCACGTTCATCACGTTCTTGTTCATGTTCCAGCGCATGCCAAAGCGCACGCGGTGCACGCCCCCCTCCTTGAAGAAGGGCAAAAACGGCGTCGCGTCCGCGATCCAACGACGCTCGCCAGGGCGCGAATACGGCGTGATCCAGAGCGCGATCTCGTGGCGCTCGTCACACGCCTCGTTCATGCACAGCTGCAAATAAGCCTCGTAATCCCACTCGCCGCAATCCTGTGGCGTGGGGCCACACGCCGCCGAGATGTCGATCTCCATCTTGTTAAACGTCGCCATCGTCGCAGCGTCCGGGAAGGTGACCTCGTGGATGGCGTCGTTTTGCGAGATCTCCACGTCGTCAAAGAGCGCGACCTCGGTCACGTCTTGCTGCGCCTCGAGCGCCGCGAGCTGCTCTGCGCGGAAGTTGTAGTAGTGAGGAATGTAACCTGCCATACGCACATCCCCGACAAACCCCGTGCGCCCCACCGAATGCAACGCGCCCCCGGAGTCAAAGCGCTGCATCCTGTCGATGCCCACCGAGAAGACGACCTCGTTGCCGCGGTTACGAAGAAACTCGCCATAGGCATTCTCCATCGTGCGCAACCCGGAGTTGATGACATGCACGCGGTTGGTCCAGTGCTCGCGATCAGCATCACTCATCGCCGCGAGCGCCGCGTCGAGCTTGGCGCGCATCTCGGCGGGCTTGCCCGATCCTGGCGCGAGCGGACTCCCCGAGTTCCGATACTCGCCAAAGAAGAAGTGCACGTTCTTTGGCGCGCTCGCAAAGAGCTTGCCGACATCAGACGCCCAGACCTGGTCTGCGTAATCCGAGGGGTAGTGATTCACAAAGATATAAGAATCACACCCGCTCCAATAATCACTCAACGTCCAGGGGCCTCGCGCGGTGTTCAACGTGAAGTCACCCGCGATCCCTCCAGCGATGTTCTCCACGCCTTCAGTGAGGAATGGTCTGCGCTCGAGGCCGAGCGCGTCACACACATCCACCGCCCTCAAGGGAAGCTCCGGCCCCATATCCTCTGACATGTCCGCTGGCATATCCTCTGGCATGTCCGCTGGTGGCGTCCCGAGGTCCTGGGGATCACCCCCCATATCCTCGGAGGGAGAGGACAGATCCTCGGGCGAAGCCATGTCACTGGCCTCGCCCATATCCTCGAGGACGAGGATGATCTCTGGAGGCTGTGCTTTCTGGTCAGGATCTGGCGAACAGCCGCTCACCACAAACAGAAGTAAGACACTGGATAATCTAGACAACTTCTTCATAACAATGTCCGAATCGACGTAAAAACCAACCTGGCAGGTGGAGGAAAAAGCCTGTAAGAAGCCCGTTCGATCGGGATGCGCTCATCAGGCACCTTGGCATCTCGCTCACACACCTTACAATCCCCCCACACGGGATGCATCATGGCAGATGAGCACAACAACGAACACCAACGGCTCGCGCATGAACACAGGTGTGGCAACTGGCAACACCGAACGCCACTTCCCGAAACGCGCTCGTGGCGACCCGACTCCTGACTTTCCTCGCGGGCATCGAGCTCCTGCTCGGAGCACGCGACGTATGCTCGTGCCAACAATCCTCGACCGTCTTCCATTCACAAATATCACCGTGAGAATTGCCGCCGACGCCGCAGCAAGAGGCCAGCCATATGAACACGACCATGCCCCCTACCTCGCTCCAAAAGCTCGCAAGTGTATTGTTTATCGGGGCGCTCCTCTCCCCGACAATCACAGGATGTTCGGGAGGTGACACCGAGAACACGGGCACAGACACAACCCCAGTGGTAGTGATCGTCGAGAACAACGAGACACCGAACATGAGCTCTGCTCCTGTGAGCTGTGATGAGGGGCTCGTCTGTGATGGCGAGTGCACGAATACCCAGACGAATACGTCTCACTGCGGCGCTTGCGACAACGCGTGTGGTGCGGGATCTCCCTGCGATCAAGGATCATGTGTCGAGCAAGTCGCGGATTGCCGTCAGGAAGAGTGCAAGGGCTTCTTCTACTGCAACCTCGGGGATGGCACGTGCCTGCCAGGTTGCGCGCGTGACGAGCAATGCCAATCGAACAGCGCATGCGACGTCTTCTCTCACGCGTGCACATGTGGCGAGGGATTCCATGCCTGTGGAGATCTTTGCCTCGCGGACACCTCGGTCGACTCCTGCGGCGATCGCTGCACCCCCTGCACCGCCCCAGAGAACGCGATCCCGGAATGCACACCTGAAGGGTGCGACTTCTCGTGTGAGGCTGGCTATCACCGCTGCGGAGATCGCTGCTTGCCTGATGACTCCGTAGATTCCTGCGGGGATCGTTGTGAACCGTGCGAGACCAACGCAAACACGGCCTCGGTCATGTGCATCGCGGGACAATGCGTGAACACATGCGAGCAGGACGCGCTGCTTTGTGAAGGGGCGTGCGCGCGATGCCCCGGCAACGCAGCGAGCGTCGGGTGTGATGGCGCCGAGTGCGTGATCTCGACCTGCAGTTCAGACAGCCTCCTTTGCGATGGAGGATGCAGCACATGCCCTGCCAACTCGGAGCAGGTGACATGCAATGGAGGCGAATGCGCGGCGGCGACATGTCAGGAAGGTTATCTGCTCTGCCAGGGTACTTGTTCGACATGCCCCACAGGCGCGAGCCAGGTCTCGTGCGAGGGGAACACCTGCGTCGCGACCGCGTGCGAATCCGATTACATGATGTGTAGCGATGGCGATTGCAGCGCGTGCCCGTCAAACGCCGAGCTGCTCGCATGCACCCCGAACAATCAATGCATCTCCGTTCCTCCTCATGCCAGCGTCGAAACCTCGAATGGCCTCGGCGGCATACACACCTGCGCGGTCACCGGCATGGGAGGCGTCAAGTGTTGGGGAGCCAACTACGATGGCCAGCTCGGGGACGGCACGACCTTTAACCGGCTCAGCCCCAGGGATGTCGCGGGGTTGAGCGGACCGGTCAAAGCCGTCGCGTTGGGGAGTTCGCATACCTGCGCGCTGCTCGAGACGGGCGCGATCCAGTGTTGGGGCGAGAACGAGTATGGCGAGCTGGGGGATGGCACGACGACGCAGAGTTCTTCCCCGGTCAATGTGCTCGGATTGGGGGGAGTTGCCATCGCGATCGGCGCGGGAGCAAATCACACCTGCGCGCTGCTCGACACGGGCAAATCGAAGTGTTGGGGCCAGGGAGACTTTGGCCGCAAGTTAGGAGACAACACGCTGAACAACAGCGCGACGCCTGTCGACGTCACCGATGTCACCGAGACAGCCACAACGCTTTCCTCGGGCGACAACCACAACTGCGTGCTCACGACCTCCGCGAAGATGCTCTGTTGGGGCGCCACCGACTCTTCGCCCCCCGGAATCAACGCCACGGTCATCGCCATCGACGCAGGCGATAACCATGATTGCGCGGTCCTCACATCCGGCGGCATTCGATGTTCCGGTGAGAATGACTATGGACAGCTCGGGAATGGGATGACGGGGTTCTCGGGAACGCGGATCGATGTCATCGGGCTCGCGAGCCAGGTCAAGCAAGTCAGCGCAGGCGACGAACACACTTGCGCGCTTCTGGACACAGGTGGGGTGCAATGTTGGGGCAGAAACAACAAGGGTCAGCTCGGAGATGGCACGAACACCGATCGCCACAACCCCGTCAACGTGACCGGGTTAAGCTCAGACGTGCTCGTGATCGCGGCGGGCCGCAGGACCACCTGCGCGCTGTTGACCTCAGGAGAGGTGAAGTGTTGGGGGAGTAACATTTATGGGCAACTCGGTGATGGCACCGAGACGGACAGGAACACCCCCACGAGCATTGGCCTCGACCTCTTTTGAACGCCTGACGCCTCAGTGAACCTTTACGTCGGGGAAGCGCTTCGCGAGGTCTTGCGCGAAGACCTCCGTCTGGTAACCGCGCACATCGATCGTCTCGACCCATTCGGGGAACGCGTACTTGGCGAGCTGCTCCCTGCCGCGCTTTAACTGATCCTTTTCAAAGGGCGCGACGCAGTGCACCTCGATCGCCTTGACCGACTCGGGGTATCCCTGCTGCATCTTGTAGTACCAGGAACCAAACGGTTGAAGCCCGAGGAGCACGCGCTCGGGCTGCATCACCGCGCAGAGTTTCTCGAGCGAGCCGCCATTGATAGAGCGCTGCCCGCGAAAGTCGAGACAGGTCATGCGTGAGAAGCGCTCTCGCACCTCATCATCGAGGTGGTTGAGGACGACGCTGCTCTTTGCGCCCTGAACGGCGAATTGTTCGACGCGCTCGAAGAAGGGTTTGCGGATCAGCTCGACGAGTTCGTTGTAGCTCTTGGCGCCGTACAAATAGAGCTCATTATCACACCAGATAAAGCGGGTGACAGATTGCAGTCCGTCCCCTTCAGCGATCGCATCGAGGTGCTTCTTCTGCACCGTCCCGAAGCCAAGCTCGACCAGATCCTTGCACGAGGGGAGCGTGTGGATCTTCTTGAAGATGGTGGCCGAGAGGTTCTTGGAGACGTGCAGGTTGAGCGAGCGCAGATTGGTCAGTGATTCGCGCGCGAGCGCCTTGAGCGCATCGGCCGCCGAGTGCTTCTCACCAAAGAGGTCGAGGCTTCGCACGAGGCGAAACTTCGGGGACTCTTGCTCGGCCATCATCTGCACGAGCCAATCGTGGGGTGCCTTGCAGAGCAACTGATCCTCGAGCGGCCAGCGCTGGATGTAATCGTCGATGTAGTTGACCAGATATTCTTGCTGCTCGGGCAAGCAAGCGTCGACGAGGTTACAGAGGCTATCCCAGGTCTCGCTCCTTCGCGACTGCGCGACAAACGCGCGCACCTCACCGAGCAACTCGTCGATGCTCGACTCGCCGCCCGGCGCATCCAACGCCGTCTCGAGGGAAAGCTCCCCCGCGCTCACGAGTGTGATCAGTTGCTTCTCGTCGATCACAGGGATTCCCCACGACGCGGCCTTCTCGGGCTTTCGCGAGGGGCTCTGCTCGTGGATAAGGACCTGCGTTTTGGACTTGGAGAAGGCGACCTCCATGCCAAGCTTTTGCAGCTTGCGGTACGCCTTATCCCCAGCGTCATTGAGCGTCCCGGTGAGTGTGAACTGGATACCTTTCGCGACAAGTTTCATCGATACCTCGGCAGGACAATAGGACATGGTGCGGAGAGTATAGCCAGACGGGTGCGCTTATGCGACAGGCGCCTCGGTTTGAGGGTGGACACCATCCGACTCCGCGCAGAAGATGAGCCCCTCGATGACACGACGCCCTCGCCCCCATAGACAAGGAACACGAACGATGTCCCGCATAAAATGGCGCCCTCTGCCCTGGTGCTCCCTCGCGCTGCTCGTGCTCTTGCCCGCTTGCAAGAAGGCCGTCGAGGACCCTCCCCCGGCAGAGAAGAGTGCGACAGACTCCACACTGACCGCGCAAACCATGGAGACGACGCCGCGCCCGTTCAAGGAAGAAGACGAGGTCGAGGAGGACGTGAGCGCCGACGAGGAGCCAACGCCGCCCCCCTTCTTTCTCGCGCAGCAACGCGACGACGAGAAGAGGTATGAGGTCAACGTCATGCTTTGTGATGGCACGGCGATGGACGATCTCGACAGAAAAGAGGACGAGTATGGCAACGCGGTCTTTATCGTCCCGGTGGGGCACGCCTCGCTGCATGAATCACTGCGACGCGCCAAGCAATTCACCGTGCTCTTTGAAGACAACACACTCTCGACACACGCGGTAAAACACTACGAGTTTAGCGAGGATGGCGGCGGCACATACTGTTACGCCCAGCTCGACGGGAAGACGGGGAAAAAGACGCCCGTGATCGCGTTTGCGGGCAAACCGACAGGAAAGGCGCCAAAGCTCAGGAAACCAAAGCGCGTGAAGCCAGCATTGAGCGAGGCGGATTACAACAGCTTCTTCGACGCCTTCTTCGCGCTCCAGCTGGAGCAGGAACTCATGGCTCCCGAGGAGAAACCACCGCGAGAGCAAGAGACCAACCTCTTCGATATCAACGGCGTGCATGGCAGCGAGACAGTCCGCGTGCGCTTCCTGGACAACCTCGTCGACGAGGATGATGTCCAGGATACAGGCGCTGGCGCTGTCTGGGTCGGCAAGGATGGCAAGCTGGTGGCGGTCGTCGGGAGCTGGGGGATGGGCGTGAGCTATGACCCCTTGTACTGGATCGATCACGACGGTGATGGAGTCGAGACGTTGCTCCTCGCGGCGCCCTACCACGAAGGATTGACCGTATATGCGGTCGACTTCGACCTGGTGGCAGGGCAGGTCCTGAAGACAACCCTCGAGGATCACGGCCTCTGACCACGGAGCGCGCGATGAGCGTCACGCAAGAGCACGTATACATGTTGTGGGACTGCACGAACTGCGGTGAAGAGGGCATCGTGTGCAGCCCGGACGCGAGGTTCTGCCCGCAATGTGGGCATGTGCGGACGTTCGAGGAGTTCGACAACGCCTACCTGCCGGGCTCGGACGCGACCTGGGACGAGCACGAGCACGAGGCGATCCCGCCCGAGGTCGTCGCGCGATTGATGAGCGCTGGCGCGAGCTGGTTTTGCACCAACTGTACGGCGGACAACTACGGGGATGAGGCGCATTGCCATCACTGCAACGCGCCGCGCGCGGCCTCGGACGAGGAGCTGCGAAGGATCACCGACGCGCAGACCTTTTTGGCGTACATGAACGGCGATCGTGGCGCCACGGCCGATCTGGTGCAGGCGTTTGGCGAGTACGCAGGCATGCGCGCGGCGCATGGCGAGTCCTTTGATATGAACGCTCTGGCTGGCGACCAGCTCGAGCAAGCACAACAAGGGCGCTCCGCCTTTCGCGCCGAGATGGAGCGCGAGCAACACCATAAAGCAAGGCCCGCCTGGGACGAGGCAGACCTCCCCTCCTCTGTCGAATCCTTCGCGCGAACACACGGCGAGGATGCCTACAACAGCAGCGCCATCGACGGGATGCGTGTGCAGCCGATTTCGGATGCGTGGCGCCCGGCTCATGCCGCGGATGACTGGTCCTATGATGAAGAAGAGGAGGACGAGGACGAGCCGTGGGAAGACTTCCGCCGCGCGCGGCGAAAGAAGTTCTCGATCTTTGCCGGGATCATGACGCTCGTCGCGTCGCTCTTTGGCGGCGTGATGTACTGGGGGGTTCAGACAAAGGAGTACAGCGGAGAGATCACACAGCTTCGGTGGGAGCGTCACGTCTACGAGGAGCGCTGGACGGATGTAACGCTCGAGGATTGGAGATCGAGCCTGAGCGAGCAGCACGAAGTCAGGCCAGTGAATGGAATCGGTGAGCAAGCGGGCGTGGACATCATCTCGTGCACGATGAGGCACCATCACTACGAGGATTATGTGTGCGGGACCGAGCAGGTCTCTTGCACGCATATGGAAAATTATACGGAGAGCTACTCTTGCACGACGACCGAGAGTTATTCATGTGGCGAGGAGTGCACGACGACGCGGGGCTCGAATGGCCTGGCGACGAGGACGTGTGTGCCAAAGACGTGCACGCGTAGCGTCTCATCGACCTGCACCGAGACAAAGCAGCGCCCGATCCACAGCTCGGACACCGTCGATAAGATCTGCCAACGCTCCATCGAGGCATCCTATTGCAGCTACAACACCCAGGTCTGGTCGGAGTCCGGGCACCATGTCTTGAACGGAGTAAAGCGCCCGGCGCGCTGGCCTGAGCCGCACCTCGACGAGCTCGAGCGCGCGCGGCGCGAGGCCACCTACGAAGTGGTCATCTCCTACATTCGAGGTGGCAGCGAGCGCCTGATCGAGAAGGATGTCGAGCTCGAGACCTTCCAGCAATGGCGTGTGGGAGATGAGGTGATCGCGGTGGTGACAAACTTTGGCACGCTGCGCTCGATTCACCCTCCTGGCTCTCGAGCCCCGATCGAGTGAGGCAGGGACGCCATCGGGACCAGAGGAACGCGATTGATTTGACGTGACATCCTGCTAAAAAGAGCACTCTCGTCCCCCAACCATCGAGGGTTCTGCGATGCGAAAACTCGCGCTGGCGCTCATCACGACGTCACTCACCACCGGATGTCTCTTCACAGAAACGGGCAACAACCCCCAAAACACGCAGGATGACTCCATCGTGGAGCAGGACATGCCCACGGAGCCGGGTCCTGCGGACATGGATGACATGGGTGTTGTCGAAGGAGACATGAGCCCTCCTGCGCCTGATATGCGCGTGGAGCCCTCCGACCTCGGCTCGCCGGACATGGACCCTCCCCCATCCGACATGGGCTGCCAGCCTCGCCGCCTCGAGACATGCACCGCATACGAGCGGTTATCTGAAGCGAGGGTCGAGGATGGTTGTGACGCGATGCTCGATTGCTCGATGGCCTATGTTTACATCCCACAAGATGTCACGACCGTGGGGCAGGCCAATGGCATCGCGCAGCTGACGTTGGCGTTTGATCCTGCGTATGTTCCGGCGCCGGGGGCTGGCCCCTCGGATGCAGCCTGTGGCCCAGAGGGCATGCCGCGCTACCGCATGGAGCCTTTGCGCGAAGGGGAACTGCCCCACTTCGAGCTCGGCCAGGGACAGGGGGGCGCGACCATTCGCCCGCTCAACCCGCACGCCAACGACGAGAGCGAAGAGATCTTCTTGAGCTGCATCACGCCAGGCGGCGAGTTACCCGAAGTGCCCCTTCATATCGCGGTGAGGTTGCCTGATGTTCCTGGCAACATCGGACCAAACCGCACGCCGAGGCTCTGGCTGCGCGCGGACAACTACACTCCCGACGTGCGCCTGTGGCAAGGAGAAGGGGAAGCGGGCGTGAGGATGCTCCCGGTTCATGTTCAGGATGAGGTCGAGGATCACACCTCCCCCTCGACCGATCCAAACCTTGTCTATGGCAACGCGAATCCGTTCCCTGCGATCCGGTTCAACTCGTTCTCGGACTTTGGGAACGACCACTACCACGGGATGCGCGCGTCCCAGTCGGTGACTGATTTCACCCCTGCTCCCATTCGTCTGGGCACGACCCAGACGATCATCATCGTCGCGAGGCGCAATCCCAACAATGGGAGCACGAACCCGGATGGGAGCCCTGTGCGAGATGTGCTCCTTCGGGATGGTATAGGAAACAACCAGGTGCGCTTCTCGACCACGGGGGCCAACGCGCTGGTTTATCAGTTCGTTCCTCAGGATGAAAACCGCATGATCGCGAGCGGGCTCGTCCCACAGACGCCCGGTTCGAGCATGCACGTCTACACGATGATTCGCGATGGCGCGAACGTGCGATTCTTCCAGGACTACGAGGAGTTGCTCGGCGTCAGCCCGATCGATGGCAACAGCGAGTTCGTCTTCCGCGACCTCGCGGGCCAATTCGCCGAAGACTCTGGCGCGGAGTCCTTCCGTGGCGAGATCGGCGAGGTCATGATTTACGAGTCGGCGTTGCCGGACGGAGATGTGCGCAGGCTCGTGACTTACCTCGTGCGCAAGTACGCGCTCATGAATGTGCAGCAGCCGTAGGATTTGCCTGTCGGCCAACTGGCACGAAAAGACGCAGTAGAATTCCTCAAACACACAAAGTTCAATGTCTGATTTTTATCCTGAATGCCCTTCATGCGGCTCGTCCTACACGTACTCGGACGGGGTACTTTTGATCTGCCCCGAGTGCGCGCACGAGTGGTCTCCCGATGCGCCCGAGGAGACACCTGGTGTGGACAGCGCTGCGGCGAGCAGCGGTGACGAGGTGCTCGATTCGGTCGGTAATGTGCTCCAAGATGGTGACACGGTGGTCGTCGTGAAGACGCTCAAGGTCAAGGGCGCGCCAGGGCCGCTCAAGGCAGGCACCAAGGTCAAGAATATCCGCCTGGTGGATGGGGATCACAACATCGACTGCAAGATCCCAGGCTTTGGCGCCATGGCGCTCAAGTCAGAGTTCGTCAAGAAGTCCTGAACAGCGCGCCGCCAGCTCCAAAGGCGCTCGCGTCGTTTGGACAAACCACGCAAAAAATCTACCCATACATCGACGCCGTTCGTAAATGACCTCTCTACATATCGAAGGAGGTTATATGACAGTTCGCCGTTACGTATGCACATTTGCCATCGCGCTGCTCGTCGCCTCGACCTGGTCGACGCATCTATACTCATCCGAGGCGCTGATCGAGGACGCGATCTTTTATGACATGGAGTTGGTCTCGGTGGAGGTCGATGGAGTCGAGCAAACCGACCTCTCGGAGTACGAGGAAGGCATCGCCCCACGCGCCATTTCACAGGAGGGGGGAGGCGTCTTGCTCGTCACCGCGCGAGATGAAGATTTGAAGATGCGCATCGATCTCTTGTTCGAGGCAGAGGAGGGTTCGCAATGAAACCGACGCGCTCTCTCACAATCATCACGCTCCTCGCCACGACGCTCATTTCATCAGGTTGCGGAGGCGACATCGACTGCGACCAGCTGCGCACGCTCCCCAAAGGGGCGCTCTCGTCAGGGTCCTTCGATCACACCGAAGTCAACAAACAGCCCACCTGGCATCCATGGGGGCAGCACGACGCGCAGCGCGCCGTGATCGCCAACGACACGATCACCATAAGGTTCACAGACGAACAGGGGCGCGAGCGCGTCGAGACCTGGAGGCTCACCACCCCGCGCTATCACTCCGACGAACTCTGCGCCCAGTGATTCTCATATCCAGCGTCATGGCGTGAAGTGGGTACTTTCAATTTCGCCGATGCGTTGGCATGGGGGAAGCTTGGACCCGTGGCGAGCGATAGCGAGGTGAGGGGACGAGCGCAGGTGCGGAATAAACAGCTCTCGAAATCAAATACACCGTGGGTCGACCGCATCTTATTGGATACCGAACCCCTCCTCTTTTTTGCCCACGCGAGCGTATCTTGTTCAAGTTCCTGTTTTGCGTCCTGAGCGTCCTCGCGCTCTGCCTCCCCGCCTGCCAAAAGCAAAAGCAACTCCCGACAGCGCCTCGTCCCGAAGCCCCCGCTCCCCCGCCCAAATGCACGGGTTTGTTCACGACCACAGGTTGTGAGACAAGGCGCATCCGTACGTTCGTGCGCAGTCTCGTGCTCTTTGAAAACGGGGACCTGCACGCTCTCGCCAACACAAACCGAAGGCCGATCCACACGAACGTCTCGGAGGTCGCCACCAACTCATCCACGACATGCCTGCTCATGTTCGATGGGACCATCCAGTGCAAGGGGAGCAACGAGCACGGCGCGTTAGGCCAGGGAGACAAGGAGGGGGTTCCCGAGAAGTATAGCTCGGAGCCCCTGACGGTCGAGCTCCCCGCGAAGGCGACACACATCACATCATCTGGACGGTTCTGCGCGCTGCTCGTGGGTGGGGATGTCTGGTGTTGGGGAGACTGGCGCGACCTCCGCTTCATGCGAGGAAAGGAGGCGCTGATTCATGGGGGAACACCAAAGAAGATCGAGGGCGTGACAGGTGTGACAAGGCTCCTTTTGGATAGGGCATCGAGCTGCGCGCTGGACAAACGCGGTGATGTCAAATGCTGGAAGCAATCTGGCGAAGTGAACACGATCCTCTCGAATGTCCGACAACTCGAGCACACGTATGGTCGCTTCTGCGCGGTGACGCGCGCGCGAAACCTGAAGTGTTGGAGCAGCAGTGATGCGTCAGCGGAGGAGTATTGGGAGGGAGGCAAGGTCATCGACCTCGCCATGTCCTCGACCACATGCGCGATCTCCGCTTCAGGAGAAGCGACATGTTGGAGAGGCAGAGAGCCTCGGGATGAGGGAAAGAAGATCATCATCCCGGAGAACGCGACGCGGCTCGTGCACGCGGGCACATTCGCGTGCGCCTTCGACGAGGAAGACCATGCTTCTTGTTGGGGGGCATCTCCCAATGATCTCGTGGCAAAATCACCGGACACGCGGCAGAGTATCAGGAGAGAAGCGCTCGACGGGTTGGAGTTCGTCTCGAAGCATTATTCAGGCAAATGCTACTTGTTTCGCGATGGGAGAGCACGGTGTACGGGGCAGCAGAATCTGTTGCCGACGCAGGTCATGAAGGCAGCTCAGGGCGACCCCGTGTATCTGGCGAGCGAGGTCGCAGAGATCTCGCTGGACGAAGAAGAGCACTGCATGCTCGGGACTGACGGAGCGCTCGCGTGTTGGTCCGCGCGAGATCCCTCACGACCACGTGAAAACGACCGCCACACGCCAGAGTACCGGCGGCACAAGCGCTTCCTCGAGAGGCGACAGCAAAGCGCCTACACCCCCGAGCAGGCGCTCCTCGATGAACCTGCCGCCAGCGTCCAGGCGCACGAGCACAGCACATGTGCGATCACGCGCGATGCAGGAGAGGTTTGGTGTTGGGGATTCAACGACGCGGGGTTGTTGCCAGGTTACTTCTACCCGGAGTCGAGCGAGCCGATCAAAATCGATGGCCTCGCTGGTGTGAAACAGATCGCGTTCGGTCAGGAGCACCGCTGCGCGCGAAACGCCAGCGGGGAGGTGTGGTGTTGGGGTCGCGACGACCACGCGCAGTTAGGAGGATCAAAGCGCGCGGAGGGCTCGCCGGTCAAGGTCCAGGGGCTCCCGATGCAAGCAGTGGACATCACGGTCGGGAGTCATCACAGCTGCGCGCTGCTCGAGCGCGGCGCGGTGGCGTGCTGGGGTTACAACCTGTATGGGCAGCTTGGCCATGGCCCCTCGATGAGCAGCGCGCCCAGGGTCATCGAAGGGCTCGGCGACGTGAAGAAGATCGCCGCGGCAGGCCATCGCACGTGCGCACTCACCGGCAGCGGCGCGGTCAAGTGCTGGGGGTGGGGAGAGCACGGTGCATTGGGGCAATGGACAGATCGACTCGCGAACCCCACGCCGCTCGATGTGCCAAATATCGAGGATGCGCGAACGTTGGAGATGACCCTCCATCGCACGTGCGCGCGGAGCGCGTCCGAGGGGCTGATGTGTTGGGGGCATTGGGAGAACCGGAGCTGTGCTTTCTCTCGATGTGATGAGGGTTTTGGGGAAGCAGCGGAGACGACGCGACGTGACGCGACGCCTGCTCCGGTCCTTGGGGCAAATGCTTCACTCGAGCACAGCGTTCTTCAGGAGCATATGCTCTGTGGGATCGACAAGAGCGCCCACCTTCGATGTTGGGGGCTCTCCCTTGAGATAAACAAGGAACCTTCGAGCATCTCTTACTATGCGGATTATCACCGCTGCCTCTCGGAAGAGGATGCCTCGATCATCCAGCTCACGCGGGGCGGAGAGCATACCTGCGTCCTGTCGAAGTCGGGGAAGGTCCATTGCGCGGGACAGGTCGCAGGAGATGGCTCAGTGAGGGCGACCACGTTGGGGTATTCGGCACGCGACGCGATGCCGAGACATACGACCATCGGCATGACCGAGGTCGATGCTCGCGTGATGGGCGAGGTCGCTCAGATCACCTCGGGGAGCAAACATAGCTGCGCATTGGATAAGGATGGGAAGGTGTGGTGTTGGGGCAACCGCGCGCGAGGACAGCTCGGCGATGGAGGCTCCACGCTGCGCACGTCGCGCTATCCTCACCTCGCGCCAGCGAGCGCGTTCGAGGGGAAGTATATCATCACGCGAGGAGGCGCTCTCCAGCAGCGCTCATCATATCCATGGTATGCGAGCAAGGAGATCCACAAACCGGAACCACTCCCGAACGCGCGCCAGCTCCAACAGGTGCGCTCCACTCACCGCTCGCTCTGCGCGTTGAATGAGAGCGGCGAGGTGTGGTGTTGGGGGCAGATCGTCGGCGACACGACGGGAGAGCAATGGCATGGCGATCACTGGCGCAGCGCGCGGGTCGACTTCCCCGTCGCGGCAAAGCAAATCGCGATGAACGAGGACTACCTCTGCATCAGGAGCGTGGAGGATGCGGTGTGGTGTTGGGGGAAGGACACGCACGCGCCGCGAAAGATCGAAGGTTTGCCAGACAAGGTCCAGGCGGTGCATGTCACATCGACCGAGGCATGCGCGATCACCCAGACCAGCGGGGAGGTGTGGTGTTGGGAATCTCGTTGGAACAGGTGCCACCTCCTCGATGAGAAAACGAGCGAGGATCATGTCTTCACGCGCATCGAAGGGATCGAGGGCGCGACGCATTTCTCGAGCAGCGGACGTTGCGCCTTCAGAGACAAGGGCAAGGCGTGGTGTTGGTATCAACAACCCACCGAGCGCAGCTCACACATTGGCAGCGCGCTCCCCGTGAGCGGCGTCGCAAATACCAGGGATCTCATTGGCGATCACGACAGACAGTGCGCGTTGTCACACAAGGGAAAGGTCTCGTGTTGGAAGACCTCGTGGAACACTCCCGAGAAGCCACCCAGGGCGAGCAGCTTTCACGCATCCAAAGACGTCGTGGCGTTCTCTGGCAAGAGCGCGCTGCACCGCGATGGCACCGTCAGCTATGACGGCAAGCGCATCAAGGGCATACGTGGGATACGCGCGATCGACGAGAGCGCGGCGGATACCTGCGGGCTCCTCGAAAAAGGTGGCGGGGTTCTTTGCTGGGGGCATCACTATGAAGACGCCTTTGGCGTGAGCAGCGCCGAAGAGGACGCGCACGCGTCTCACATGATTCCAGGCATCGAAGGCGCCAAGGCGATCTTTGGCAAAGGAAACGAAGGCCACTGCGTCACCTTCGAGCAAGAAGATCGACTCGCCGCCTGCTGGACCAGCCACCAGAGCTTCGTCGAGTGGCCCCTCACGGCCACTCGCCCCACCCTCGACGAGGAGCTCGCGCTCGGTCCGCGAGGAAAGGTCGTCGAGATCGGGCAGTACAAAAAGGAAGCGTACTGTGTGCTCGATGATCGAAAGGAGGTGTGGTGTTGGGGTTATGACAACCTCGCGAACTTCCTCCCCAGGGATCGCTACAGGTTGAGGATGAACGAGGCGGCTCGCATCGAGAAGCTCGGCCCGGTCAAGGAGCTTGTCTATGGCCAGATCAAGTGCGCGTTGCAGGAAGACGGCGAGGTTGTTTGTTGGAGCAAATATGTCCCGGAGAAGCACCCTGGGCTGATGGATGTGGTGGAGTTAAAGGGGAGTGATAGCGCGTGCGCACGCCACGAGGATGGCAGCGTCTCGTGCTGGGGTCATGCGTACAACTTCGCGCACCGATCCGATGGCACGCGCTATTATCTCGGGAAAATCAAAGGGGTCGAGGATGCCCGCGCGCTCTTTGTCGAGGAAGGGAGCGCCTGCGCCATCACTGGAACAGAACGAAGCCTCGTGTGCTGGAACAGCAGAGCCGAGGCGCAACGCATCGAACCACTGAAAGACGTCACGGATGTGTTTCTCGGCAACCGAGGTGCGCATTGCGCCAAGACCGAGGACGGGAAGTTGTGGTGTTGGGGAGGCGTGGGGCGCACAGCGCGAGAGCGCGAGCGATCTGCCAGGGCACCGATCGAACTCGAGGAGAGCTCGCCAGTCCAACAGGTCGCGATCCGAGACGAGCATCTCTGCATCCTCTTCGAGGATCATCGCCTGATGTGTTGGGAACACCGCCGCTACGAGGATTGAGGTTTCGCCAGGGATCGCGACCACTCCGATTATGGAAAAAACGCGAGAAGCCCGCCAGTTTGGCGGACTTCTCGCGTTTAGACGTGGATACAGAAGCAGCTCGAAATAGAGCAACAAGCATCCCCAAAGTGCAGTAAAACCCCCGAAACATCACCCAAACCGCATCTCCCAACGATCTCTTGACGATATCAACAAACAGAGCAACAGTTCCAACAACAATCACTAAACCCAACACATCAAGAGGTGGGGCATGGATCTGATCGATCGATTGGAGAGCCTGTCAAAACAGATTCCTGATCAACTGGCGCACATCCACACAGAGGAAGCAACCAAGCACTCGCTTGTCATGCCTTTCCTCGCAGCGTTGGGTTACAACGTCTTCGATCCAAGAGAGATCGTGCCCGAGTTCACCGCAGATGTGGGGATCAAGAAGGGAGAGAAGGTCGATTACGCGATCATGAGAGATGGGAAGCCGTCTATTTTGATCGAATGTAAGGCGGCTGACGTCACACCGAGCATCCAACACGCATCTCAGCTCTATCGATATTTTAGCGTGACAGATGCACGCATCGCTATCCTGACCAATGGTGTGATTTACAGGTTTTACTCCGACCTCGATGCGTCCAACCGTATGGACGAGGTACCATTTTTGGAGTTCAACATCCTGGAGTTCAACGAAGACAATGTGCGCGAACTCAAAGGGCTCACCAAAGAGCGCTTTGATGTAGACAACATCCTCAACGCGGCGCAGGAACTCAAATACTCGAAAGCGATCCGAGCGGTCTTTGACCGAAACCTCCAAGACCCCGAAGATGACTTCATCCGGTTCTTCGTAAATGAGATCGAACCAGAGCGCCGCTTCATACAGAGCACCAAGGACTTCTACCGTCCGCTGATCACTCGGGCGCTCAAACTCTACATCAAGCAACGCGTCTCTGGTCGTCTCAACGCTGCGTTGGCGCAAGAGGACCTGGAAGTTGTCGAGACCAGCGTTGCGACTCTGGACGAAGCACCCGAAGAAATCGGAGAGGCAGACAATGGTATCATCACAACAGAAGAGGAGTTGGAAGGCTTCTATATCGTGCGCGCGATCATGAGCGAGGTGGTCGAGGCAAAACGTGTGGTCATGCGAGACGTCAAGAGTTACTGCGGGGTTCTTCTTGACGACAACAACCGCCAGCCGATCTGTCGCCTCCACTTCAACAGCAGCCAGAAATACCTCGGCGTCTTCGACGAAGAGAAGAGCGAAGAGAAGTTCCCGATCGATGCCCCTGTAGACATCTACAACTACCGAGAAGCACTTCAAGCAACAGCGGGATATTACGGAGCAACCAAGGAACCCAAGCTCACCGAAGAAACACCGCAGGATTGAACCACTTGTCATTTGCGACGCTCTGCCGGGCGTTTCTTTTATCGAAGTTTGCTGGCCCCGATTAGCACAGTGGTAGCGAGACAAAAAAAAAACCCCGCCAAATCCGGGGTGTTTTTTTGGAGAGCTACCACACACACAAAAAACCATACCCGATTCGGTACCAGGTGGGGGGTTGTCC
>JAYZVO010000169.1:0-21389 GCA_036155555.1 Myxococcota bacterium | reverse complement strand
ATGTCGGCCTCGTGACTGGTCACCCCCGTGTGGTTTTTGTTCGTGTAAGGAGGGCGCGCGAGGAAATTTCCTCGCGCGCCCTTGCACTTTGATCCATCGGCGTTTGACCCAGGCACCACGCCTGACTTATAGAGGTGGACACTCCGGCCCCTGCGCCGGAACGCCCGGACAGGGCGCACCTTCGGGGGGCGTGACAGCATCTGTCTCTCCCCGTCATCCACCGGCTCCAAGTCGCAGTGAACCAGGCCATGGCAAAGCAGCAAAAGAAGATCCCTCAAGAGCGCATTCGCAACTTCTCGATCATCGCCCACATCGACCACGGAAAGTCGACGTTGGCCGACAGGATTCTCGAGTTCACGGGCGCGATCACTGATCGAGAGAGGAAAGATCAACTCCTCGACTCGATGGACATCGAGCGCGAGCGAGGCATCACGATCAAGGCGCAGACCGTGCGCCTCGAATACAAGGCCAAGGACGGGCAGGTCTATCGCCTGAACTTGATCGACACGCCCGGACACGTGGACTTCACCTACGAGGTTTCGCGCAGCTTGCAGTGTTGCGAGGGGGCGTTGCTTGTGGTCGACGCGGCGCAAGGGGTCGAGGCGCAGACGGTCGCAAACGTTTACCTCGCGCTGGATCAGAACCTCGAGATCTTGCCCGTCCTGAACAAGATCGATCTTCCCGCCGCGGAGCCGCAGCGGGTCAAGGATGAGATCGAAGAGGTGATCGGCCTCGAGGCGCAGGACGCGGTGCTCGCGAGCGCCAAGGCAGGCATTGGCATCGAGGATGTGCTCGAGCGCGTCGTGCAGATGGTGCCTCCGCCACAAGGCGATCCCAGCGCGCCATTGCGCGCGTTGGTGTTCGACTCCTGGTTTGATCCTTACCGCGGGGTGATCAACCTGGTGCGCGTGGTCGAGGGGACCTTGCGCAAGGGCTCCGAGGTGCGCTGGATGGCGAGCGGCGCAGAGAGCGGGTTGAACGAGCTCGGCGTGTTCACCCCGTTCCCAGTGGGCCTGGACGAGCTTGGCCCTGGCGAGGTGGGCTTTGTCGTGGCGATGATCAAGGACATCGGCAAGGCGCGCGTCGGCGATACGATCACGGAAGCAGAGCGTCCCGCCAAGGAGCCGCTCCCTGGCTTCCAAGAGGCGCAGCCGATGGTGTTCGCCGGGATCTTCCCGATCGACTCCTCGGATTACGATGACCTGCGCGACGCGCTCGAGAAGCTCAAGCTCAATGACGCGAGCTTTAACTTCGAGCCAGAGACAAGTACCGCGCTCGGGTTTGGCTTCCGCTGTGGCTTCCTCGGCTTGCTCCATATGGAGATCATCCAGGAGCGGCTCGAGCGCGAGTACAACCTCGATTTGATCACGACGGCGCCGTCGGTGGTTTACGAGGTCTACACCAAGGAGGGCGAGATGCTGCGGGTGGAGAACCCGTCGAACTTGCCCGAGCGCGGCGACATCGAGCGGATCGAGGAGCCTTACATCATGGCCACGATCCACGTCCCGCCAGAGCACGTCGGCCCGGTTCTGGCGCTCTGTCAGGAGCGCCGTGGCACGCAGCGCGATTTCCGCCAGCCATCGCCCACGCGCATCCAGCTCGAGTACGAGATCCCGATGAACGAGGTCATGTTCGACTTCTTCGATCGCCTCAAGTCGGTCTCGCGTGGGTACGCGAGCCTGGACTACGAACTCATCGGTTATCGCCCCGGAGATCTGGTCAAGCTCGATATCCTCGTCAACGGCGAGGCGGTCGATGCGTTGAGCGTGATCGTGCACAAGAATTCGTCGTATTACCGTGGCAAGGCGCTGGTCAAGAAGCTGCGCGAGATCATCCCTCGCCAGCTCTTCGAGGTCGCGCTCCAGGCGGCGATCGGCACCAAGGTGATCGCGCGCGAGACGGTGAGGGCGTACCGCAAGAACGTGACGGCCAAGTGCTACGGCGGGGACATCTCGCGTAAGCGCAAGTTGTTGCAGAAGCAGAAAGAGGGCAAGAAGCGCATGAAACAGGTGGGCTCGGTCGAGATCCCACAAGAAGCGTTCCTCGCCGTGCTTCGTGTGGACGAAGAGTGACCTTCCCAGGTAGGATGCTGATATCTTGCTGATGGGAAGTTCTCCCATTCAGCCGTTTTCGCGAATGTCTCACCGCCGAGAAACGTTTGATTCTCAGGTGTGTGAAAATGCGTTGCAACCTGAGCGCTTATCACCGACGATGAGGCATTGCGTGTGGGATAATCTCACACTTGTGCGGATGCGTGGCTTTACGGGGCTCGGCCTGAATTGGCTCCCGAGCGCATAGTTCCTGATAGAACGAGGCACCGAGCGTGGATTCACAGGCGAGAGCAGACGAGCAAGTGCTCAAAGAAGCGCAATCCTTTGTGCGCAAGAATCAGAGCCGGCTCGAGCGCAACAGCAAGGAGATCTCGGAGGATGTGTACAAGCGCATCCAGACCAAGCTCAACGAGCTGCGCCACGCGGTCAAGGAAAACGACACCAAGCGCATCAAGACGCTCCTCGAGTCCTGCGAGGAGCTCATCGACGAGCACCTCGGGCCAGTGCAAAAGAGCACCTGGCGCGAGTACGCCGAGAGCATCGGGCTCGCGATCCTGTTCGCCTTTATCCTGCGCGGCTTCGTCATCGAGGCGTTCAAGATCCCCACGGGCTCGATGATCCCCACCTTGCTCGTGGGCGATCACCTGTTCGTCAACAAGTTCATCTACGGCATCCGCGTCCCCTTCACGCAAAAGTTCCTCGTGCGATTCGAGGAGCCATCACGCGGCGAAGTGGTCGTCTTTACCTTCCCTCGCGAGGAGGCCAAGGCGCACATCGCCAAGAAGCCGATCTCGCAACGCGAGTGCATCGATCGCTCGAGCCTCGAGGAAGAGAAGGACTTCATCAAGCGGATCGTGGGTGTGGCGGGCGACACCATCGAGCTCAAGAACAACCAGCTCATCATCAACAACGAGCCCGTCAAGCGCACGCACCTGCGCAAGGAAACCACCGGCAACTTCCTCTTCCCGCACAACATCCAGGAGGTCGAGACCATGGACGACCTCGAGTATGTCATCCAGTATGCGGGCAGCGATCGGGACTTTGGCCCCGTGCGCGTCGAGGAAGGGCACGTGTTTGTCATGGGCGATCACCGCGACAACTCCTCGGACTCGCGTTGTTGGGGGCAGGTCCCTGTCGACAACATCAAGGGACGCGCCATGATCATCTGGTGGTCGGTCCCTCAGGGCAACGGTCCCATGCGTTGGGATCGCATCGGCCAACTCATCCACCGCACGGATTGATTTCTTGAAACATTGGGGGTAAGCATCCTCACGACCAGGAGCACCTGTCATTGGGGCGGGGATTTCCTGTGTCATTTCGCTGCTGGTCACACCAAAGGTGGAAGGGATGCATCTTATCGCGCTCGAAGATCTGGACCCTCAACGATTGCGCGATCTGCTCGCGCTCGGGCTCGAGTTTCTGGACTCGGAATCCGAAGTCACCACACCCGAGACCTACCAATCCGCTCTCCATGGCAAGGCAGTCGCCTTGCTTTTTTTTGAGCCAAGCACGCGCACGCGAATAAGCTTCGAGCTCGCGGCAAAGCGCCTCGGCGCCATCGTCACGCGCCTCGAGGAGACGGGCTCCAGCCTGGAGAAAGGGGAGACGATCCTCGACACCGCCAGGAACTTGCAAGCGATGGGGATCGACGCGTTTGTCATCCGACACAACGAGCGCGACACGCCCTACCTGTTGGCCGAGCACATGCCGATCCCGATCATCAACGCGGGCAATGGCGCCGGTGAGCACCCCTCGCAAGGGTTGCTCGACGCGTTGTGTCTGGTGCGCGCGTTCGGCGATGGCGAGATATCACTGGAAGGACGCAAGATCACGATCGTGGGAGACATCGTGCGCAGCCGCGTGGCGCGCAGTGATGTCCACGTGTTGGAGAAGCTCGGGGCATCGGTCACGCTCGCGGGTCCCGCGCAGATGCTCCCTGCCAAGGATGCGCCTGGGTGGGGGAGCGCCAGGATGCTCACGTCGAGGGACGAGGCAATCCAGGGCGCGGACGCCGTGATCGTCTTGCGCATCCAGCGCGAGCGCATGCAGGGCGCCTCCATCGATACGAACAGATACATTGAAGATTGGCAGCTTCGTCAGGATGTGATCGACGCGCTCTTGCCAGCGCACGCGAAGATCATGCATCCAGGCCCGGTCAACCGGGGCGTGGAGCTCACGAGCGCGGTGGCCGATGGACCGCACAGCCTGATCCTCGATCAGGTTCGCTGCGGCGTCGCCATTCGACAGGCGATCCTGGCGCGGTTGGTCGGCAAGCGATAAGAGAACGAGGGGACGACGTGAGGATGCTCGCGGCGCGTGAATCATCCTCGAAAGCACGAGGTGCACGCGATGAGTGGTGCAAGGAGAGTAAGGAGAGAGTCGATGAGTGAAGTGAACGAGTCGCCCTGGGCGACCCCATTCGATGCGGTGTTGGTCCTCGAGGACGGGAGAGCATTTCCTGGGCGCGCCTTTGGCGCGCGCGTCCAGAGCGTGGGTGAGATTGTCTTTAACACGAGCATGACTGGTTATCAGGAGATCCTCACCGATCCCTCCTACGCCGGTCAGCTCGTCACGATGACCTCCTCCCACATCGGGAACTATGGGATCAACACGGCGGATATGGAATCTCGTCGCATCTGGTCGCGCGGGATGATCGTGCGCAGCATCTCGGAGCAGCCCTCGAGCTGGCGCTCGGCGATGAGCCTCCCTCAGTGGTTTGAAGAGCAGGGGATCGTGGGAATCTCCGAGGTCGACACCCGCGCGCTCACGCGCCATATCCGCGACAAGGGCGTGATGAAAGCGATCATCGCCCCCGGAAAAGGGGTCGAGGACGCCGAGGCATTGCTCGAAGTGCTCGCCGACGCGCCCGATTATGGCGAGGAGGACTTCGTTTCTCGCGCGATGGTCACGGAGACCTCTTCGGTCAGCGCGCGCCAGAGCGAGGGGCTCTATGGCGAGCACCTCGTGTTCGAGGCAGAGGATGGCGCGCCAGATGCGCCGCACGTGGTCGTGCTCGACTTTGGCGCGAAGCACTCGATTTTGCGGTTGCTCTCCCAACGTGGTTGCCGCGTCACGGTGCTCCCAGGGTTTAGCTCGCCGGACGAGATCCGGGCCCACGCGCCAGATGGGATCTTGCTCTCGAATGGGCCTGGTGATCCTGCGGTCTTGGACGAGCTTGTGGCCAACCTGACACAAATCATTGGCGAGCAGCCAACCTTCGGGATCTGCCTCGGGCATCAGGTGCTCGCGCGCGCGACGGGGGCGAGCACGTACAAGCTGCCGTTCGGACACCGCGGGCCAAATCAGCCTGTTCAGGACCTCTCGAGCGGGAAGGTGGCGATGACGAGTCAAAATCATGGTTATGCAGTTGACGCCGAGTCGATGCCGGATACGCTCGAGGTCACGCATATCAACCTCAATGACGACACCGTGGCTGGGTTTCGTCATCGCGAGTTGCCAGTGGTCGCGGTGCAGTACCACCCCGAGGCAGGTCCAGGGCCGCATGACGCCGAGGACTTCTTCGAGCAATTCATCACCGCCATCGACGCGCATCGAAGCGCGCGTCGTTCCTGATCCCTTGGGGAGAGAAGAGAGAGGCGCTCGGTTATGACCGAAGAGAAAGAGGGCAAGGGGAAGGCTGCATCGGATGATGTCAGCGAGCCCGAGGAGCAGGAGGAGACCGAGGAGCGCAGCGAGCCCGAAGGGGGCGCTGCGTCAGGTGTGGAGGAGGCCACCTCGGGGGATGAGGGCGCGGATGCTTCGGAGGAAGTGGCGAGCCCGAAGAGCTCGCCACCCGAGGCTGAAGATGGCGCCAGGGTGCGTCCAGGGATGCGCTTGAGCAAGCTCGCCACGGGCGCGCTCTCTGCGATGACGAACGCTGGCGCGGCGACCGATCCTCGGCAAAAAGGGGCGCTCTCGATCCTGCGCCGGTTCATGGTCCCGATCGGGGTGTTTTGTTTCCTCGCGCTCCTCTTCTTGTTGTTCCGCGAGATCCTACTGCCGTTTATCCTGGCCTTGGTGATCGTGTACCTGATGGAGCCGATCATCAGCCGGTTCGGTTATACACCCGAGGACCCGAGAGGGGTCCCTCGCTGGCTCGCGGTGATTCTGGTTTACCTTGTCTTCTTCGGGGTTGTTTCCGCGACGGTGGTGGGTTTTGTCCCTCGCTTTGTCTCCGAGATCGTGCGCTTTGGCGAGACGGTCCCGGAAGAGGTCCAGCACTTTCGCAACGTCCAGCTCCCAGGGCTCAACAAGCAGCTCAAAGGGTTTATCAACAGCTACGCGCCGTTGATCACGCCCAAGGATGAGGGCGGCGGCGAGGGGAGCGGGGATGGCGTCAAGAAGGAGGGGCCGATCCAGGATGTCGCGAGCGCGGTCCTCACCGCCAGCGGCAAGGTCCGCAGCTCGAGGAAGGGCGCCACGGCGACCTCGCGCGCTTACTTCGAGGCGTCGCGCCTCGTGGGGCTCTCGAGCGAGGTCGAGATGGAGTGGGTGTTGGCCGGGGAGCCTGGCTTCCAGGAGCGCACCTACAAGGTGGGGTATAGCGATCGCACGCGCGCGGAGTTGGCGCGCGTGCTCCCGAGGTCCGATGGTGGCGTGTGGGCGTTCTCCAATGAAGGAGAGGAGCCCGCGTTCCGCATGGTGCCTGCGCGCGGGGGCGGGTTTGATTTTTATCTCTCGGATGTCGAGCTCGAGTTCGAGCAGACAGGCCCCGAGAGCTGGCGGGTGCGTCGCGTGGATGACTCGCTGTTGCTCGGTGAGGATGGCGACGAGGAGACGAGCGTTGATGGAGAGGATGGCGAGGGTGCGGACAAGACCCCCGAGCAGAGCTTGCAGTCGGCGTTTGATCTCGAGCGCGGGCTCGATGGGTTGATCGAGGAGATGGTCAAGAGCTCGAACGAGCGCCTGACCTCGTTGATATCATTCGCGCAACAGCTCGTGGTGGGGGTGATCCAGGCGTTCGTGAAGCTTATCCTGACGTTGATGGTCGCCGCGTTCATCACGATCGATCTGCACGGGGTGATGGGCTTCTTCCGAAGCCTCATCCCATCGGAGCATCGAGGGTCCTATGATGACCTCCTCGTGGATCTGGATCGAGGGCTTGGAGGCGTGGTTCGCGGGCAGTTGATGATTTGCCTGGTCAACGGCGTGCTGACCTATATCGGCCTTGTCATTTTGGATATAAAGTTTAGCCTGTTGTTGGCTGTGGTGGCTGGTGTTTTGAGCTTGATCCCGATCTTCGGGACGATCCTCTCATCCATCCCGATCGTGCTGTTTGGGTTGACTGACGGGTTGGTGACAGGAGGTTTGGCGCTGCTCTGGATTTTGGGCATTCACTTTGTCGAGGCGAACATCCTCAACCCCAAAATCATTGGAACGAGCGCGCACATTCACCCTGTGATCGTGATCTTCGCGTTGCTCGCTGGCGAGAGCGCGTTCGGGCTCGTCGGCGCGCTGCTCGCGGTGCCCACAGCTTCCATTCTGCTCACACTCTTCAAGTTCTTCGTCATGCGCTCGGAGCAAGGGCGCGAAGCGTTCGAGGGGATGGAGCAGAGCCACTGACGCCCCTTCTTCTCTTTTAAAGAGGGGCGCCAGCGTAGGTGAAGAAACCATGCGTGTGGTCATCAACGATGACCTTCCTGAAGACAGCACGCCGCGTGCCTGTTATGCTCGAAGTTGCCCATCAGAGGGGCTTCATCAACAAGAGCGCGTAGCGTCAGGAGAAACGTCTCCATGCAAATTCAGTTCTGGGCTTCGACCGATGTAGGTCGCGTCCGTGAACATAACGAGGACAACTTCCTGGTGGACAAGCGCCTGAAGTTGTTCGTCGTGTGTGATGGGATGGGAGGACACGCAGCTGGCGAGGTCGCTAGCGCGCTCAGCGTGCGTACGGTGCGCGATGTCATCTCGGCCAACCGCGATGTGATCGATCGGCTGGAGGCCAACCCTGACGACGTGCAATCTCGTCGCGGGGTGCTCGACTTGCTCGAGCGCGCCATCCATGACGCCAACGCGCGCATCTACGAGGCGGGCGTCGAGGACGAGAGCAAGCGCGGGATGGGGACGACGTGCAGCGTGCTCCTGCTGTCTCAGTACCGAGGCTTCATCGGCCACGTGGGCGACTCGCGCGTCTACCTGATGCGAAACAGCAACATCCACCAGATGACCGAGGATCACTCGCTCTATAACGAGATGGTCCGCCTCGGAAAGATCAAGCCCGGCGAGCAGGTCAACCTGCCAAACAAGAACGCCGTGACGCGCGCGGTCGGCGTGCGCGAGTTCGTCGACGTGGACTGCACCGAGTTCGAGGCGATCCCGGGTGATCGCTTCCTGCTGTGCAGCGATGGTTTGTGCGGGTACTTCTCGAGCGACAATCAGATCTTGCAGATGATGCGCGGCGATCAGCTCAAGGATGTGACCGAGCGTTGCATCCGCTTCGCCGTGGACTCCGGGGGCAAGGACAACATCACGGCCATCATGGTCGATGTCGAGCCTCCCCAGGAAGAGGTCGTCCAGCACCACGAGCAGTTTGACTCGGCTGTCGAAGTCCTGAAGGCGATGCCTTACTTCGAGTACCTCAATCAAAAAGAGCTCCAGCGCGTCCTCAACCTGACGCAGCGGATCGATCTCGAAGCAAACGATCTTATCTATGACCTCGACGAGGTCGCCCAGGGGCTCTTTATCGTGCTCGGCGGTCGCATCGAGCTCGAAGGGCCCGATGGCTCGCTGATCGCTGAGCTCCAGATGGGAGATCACTTTGGCGAACTCGGGTTCATCGATGCGCGTCCTGCCGAGGAGCTCGCCGTCGCGATCGAGTCCTCCGTGGTCCTCGAGCTCTCCCGCAAGCGCCTCATGGAGTTGTTGCGCGGCGAGCCCGAGCTCGCCGTCAAGTTACTCTGGAACTTCCTCCAGGATTTTACGGGCAGGTTGCGAGAGATCCCTAGCGCGCTCCCCGCGTTCCCCGAGCCATCCTCTCCAGGGTTGCAGCTTGGCGAGCCCTTGAGCGAGGAGCTCACGCCTCCGTCTGGAAACAGAGTCCCGATACAAACGAGCGCCATGGCGCCAGCGAGCACTCCCGAGGATGAGCCCGCTGTTCCAACGTGGGGGCACGAGGAGACGCGCAAGGTGATTATCAACGCCGACGGCGAGCATGGCTCGGGTCTGGCCGAGAGCACCGATGGCGTCTTCGAAGAGGATGACGAGGATCTGCGCGCGACGGCTGAGTTTAGCCGCGAGGATATCGAGAACCTCCCCCCCTTGAGGAAGGACAACACCCAGGAGCTGGACAAGAACGAGATCCAGGTCATGGCGGGTGTGATCAACCCCAAGAAGATCCCGACCTCTGCGAAGCCGCCAGTCAAGACCACCCCGGGTGGTCCTCCTGGCGCGCCTCCGCCCTTGCCTCCGACAAATCGCGCGGCGCCTCGTGTGGGCGCCCCTGGGAAGGGGGTCGCTGGCGAGGCGTCGACCAAGCCCGCCGCAGGAGGTGGGATCTCTGGATCATCCTCGACCTCCGGGGCAGGGATAGCGGGGAGTGGCGCGACGAAGCCAACCGCCTCGTCTCGTACATCGAGCGCCACGAGCAGCCCTGGAGTGCGACGAACTTCGCCCACGGCGGCGACCAAGAGCGCTGCCAAGCCTGCTGGCACGAGGCCACCTGCAACTCAACGTCCGGCGGTCTCTCCACGAACCAAGCCGACGACCGGTCCGCAAGGCGCGGTCTCTGGAACAGGGACGAGCTCCACGACGGGAACGTCTGCGACAAAGACCTCGAGGACGCCGCCATCGCGCGCCGGAAACTCGACGCCTCCCGGCAAGGCATCTCCGCCCGCCAAGGGGAGCACGGCAGGGATTGTCCGCCGAACTGCCCGAGACAACAACCGCTCGGAACAGCGCACCTCCCCGGTCGGGTCGCGCGCGGTCTCCAATGGCCGCACGCCACCTCCGCGCGGCGCGAGCAACAGTGGCAATGATACGCCAGGTGGCCCGAGGGACGAGAACACGACCACCGTGCAGCTCGACGTCGATGATATTCGCCGCCACGCCGCTGGTGATTCGAGCGGCTCCTCCAAGGAAGAGAAAGAGCTTTGAAGCACGCGAGAACCTGCGGAACGCATGTGATGGCGATCGCCTTGCTCTCCTGTCTATGGATGTTGCCAGGCTGCAAGACCCGAGAGATCGCGGCGAGCAAGGATGGCGGCGCAAAGACGCTCGTCTTCTCCGATGACTTCGAGCGCGCCGAGCTCGGTGACGCGTGGCGTCGCGGTGAGGGCGAGGGCGGCTCGGGACGTTGGGAGATCAAGGATGGTTGGTTGCACGCCTCCGAGATCAAGAATGATCCCCTCTGGTGGATCGGGCAGCTCCCGGATGACGCGCGCGTCGAATTCGACGCGCAGTCTTTGAGTGATGCGGGCGATCTCAAGGTCGAGATCTTTGGCGATCGCAAGAAACACGAATCGGGCTACATCCTGATCTTTGGTGGGTGGCGCAACGCGCTCGATGTGATCGCGCGCCTCGACGAGCATGGCGAGGATCGCAAGGCGCAGCGTTCCAGGAAGGTCATCCCGAACAAGACGCACCACTTCGCGATCGAGCGCCGAGGCGGCACCATCACGTGGTGGGTCGATAACGAGGTCCTCATGAGCTTCGAGGATGGCGAGCCGCTCCGAGGGCAAGGACACCGCGGGTTCGCCTTCAACGACTGGACCGCGCCGGTCAAGTTCGACAACCTCGCCGTCTACCGGCTTGAATAAGCCATGGTTACAGTCATATTGAGGGAGGGGAACAGGGTTGTTGCGAGCGCTTGCATCAGTATAATGAACCTCCGAAGTGATTCGATCCAGTCCCGGAGCTCACAAGCATCCCCGTAACACTCTCGAACCGAGAGCGCGTCGGGTACAAGCTCCATACTCTTCCAGGCAAGACAGGGTTCGATGGAAACGAGGCAAATCCTCCAGGGCATCCTCGCCCTCATTATCATCTCCGTCGTCGGGATGGGCTCTTTTATCGCCTACTCGTTCACCCGTAAGGGTGAAACGATCGTGGTCAAGGAGGTCATCGAGGACAAACCTCAGGTGGAGGAGAAGAACCCCTGGGAAGCTCAGGGGCCGGTCGCCATCGAGCTCGTGCAGAACCTTCGCGTGAAGGCTCCGCCAAAGTTCGATCCGAAGTCGGACAAGAAAGAAGACGACCGCAAGAAGAAGAAAGAGGAGGACGTCGAGGACGTCGAAATCTCGATCAAGGACCTCGTCGAGCGGGAGGACTTCGTCAAGAATGTCCTCGAGCTCGAGGACCACAAGAAGCTTGGCTGGAAGGTGCAGTGGTGGGGCGAGCTCAAGCAGGGCGAGTCATTCTACCTCGTGCGCTATGCCTTCGAGGATGCGCATATCACTGTCGGTCCAAGCTGGCTCGTCGATCTCAAGGCGGGCAAGGTCGTCCCCAAGAACGTCCTGGCGCGCGTCGTCATGGAGCCCGTCAAGCGCATCAAAGAGGACGAGTACTATGACAAGCACCAGCAGGTCGTCTCGGCGCTCGCGAGCCACCGCTTCGAGTCCGCGCTCACCCTGGGTGGCGCGCTCCTGATGCACTTCGAGAACCGCGAGGAGTCCGCTGAAGGGGACTCCATCCTCGGTTGGACCATCGAGCATGATCGCGGCAACCTCTTTAAAGCTTACTTCCAGTGGGTCGAGGCCGGAGAGCCCACCTACGCCGAGTTCGAGTTCGACTACGATCGCAAGGCGCTCAAGGCAAACAACCTGCAAGCCGCAGACGTGATGCGCATCGGCGAGGACTTCGAGAAGACCGAACGCGCCGACATCATGCCCGAGTCCTACGATCCGAAAGAGTCCAACGAGGACAAGCGCTGGCAAGGTCCCACGCGTAAGGCGTGCAAGTCCTCCAAGAACCGCGATCGTTGCAAGTCGATGGCGACCATGTTCGAGCAGCGCGAGATCGTCGAGGCGCTCGAGTGGTTGCTCACCGCCAAGTCCGAATCCCCCGACGCCTTCAAGCTGTGCAAGGAGAACCGCAAGTGCGCCTGGTCCTCCAAGCCCAAGGAGGGCGCCGATGGGACCTACCTCGTCAGCTACATCTACAACCTCGATGGCTCCCAGGAGAAGCGCGTCGGTTGGGAGGTCGCCGTCAAGGACGAGAAGATCAAGCCCGTCGACCGCCTCTCCACCGCCGCATGGCGCGCGATCAACCCTCGCGGTGAGTGAGCCTGCTTGAGAGCGCTTCCTATCTTTCACGATCCTCCACAAGATGGCCCCGAGATGCGCGTTGCCCCGTTCGGGCAACCGCACGATGGCCCCATGCGCTTCTACCTCTGGCAAGACGTGCTCGAGGAGTTGTGGTTCGCCGCAGGCTACCGCGAGCGTCCATCTGCGGCGCTTTTGACCGGCCTCTACGGCATCTCCGAGGATGGTCCATTTATCGAGGTCACGGGCTTTGAAGGGCTCGATTACTTCGACGAACTCTCCGACCTCACCGAGGTCTTCAAGCCGATGCTCGAGCAGAACATGCAGGATCGTCCCACCGCGCTCAGCGCGGCGGTTCCTGGTCCTGTCGGGTTCTTCGCGCGCGCTCCGGGCGCGACCATCGACGAGGAGCTGGCCAGGTTGCACCTGACCCTGTTCAACGTCCCCTACCAGGTCGCGCTCCTGCTCGATCCCGAGCAGGAAAAGATCGCCGTTTACACTCGCCAACCTCGCGGGCGTTTCTTCGCCGCCGCGTTCCACCTTGTTTCTCCCAACGCAGCATCCGCCGTTGGTGAAGAACAATAAGCCACGCAACCTCACCCGGCGCTCTTGACAGAAGGGGAGGGGCGTGATGAGGATCCTGGCCCGTGAAGTGACGAGCAACCTCTAGAGAAGGAGTCAGGAAGATGGCAGAGATCATTGATGTGATGGCGCGCGAGATTCTGGATAGTCGCGGAAACCCGACGGTGGAGTGCGACGTGGTCCTCGAGGATGGCACGATCGGGCGCGCTGCCGTCCCGAGTGGCGCTTCGACCGGCGAGCACGAGGCGCTCGAGCTTCGTGACGGTGACAAGTCGCGCTACCTCGGCAAGGGTGTCCAGAAGGCCGTCGCCAACATCAGCGACAAAATCGGCCCCGGTTTGTTTGGCTTGCCTGCCACCGATCAGGTGGGCATCGACTCCTACATGCTCGAGCTCGACGGCACCCCCAACAAGGCAAACCTCGGCGCCAACGCGATGCTCGCGGTCAGCATGGCGTGCGCGCACGCTTCGGCGAAGTGGTATGATATGCCCTTGTTCCGCTACCTCGGCGGGCCAAACTCGCGCACGTTGCCTGTGCCGATGATGAACATCATCAACGGCGGCTCGCACGCCGACAATAACGTCGACATCCAGGAGTTCATGGTCATGCCCGTGGGCGCATCCTCGATCGCCGAGGCCGTGCGCATGGGGAGCGAGATCTTCCACCACCTCAAGAGCGTCCTCAAGGGGAAGGGGATGGCGACCTCGGTGGGTGACGAGGGCGGCTTCGCGCCAAACCTCGAGAGCAACCGCCACGCGCTCGACGTCATCATGGAGGCGATCGAGAAGGCGGGCTACAAAGCTGGCGAAGAGATCCTGCTCGCGCTCGATGTGGCCGCGAGCGAGTTCTACGACAAGGCTTCCGGCAACTACAACCTCGCTGGCGAAGGCAAGGTGTTGACCTCGGAGCAGATGATTTCGTTCTACCAGGAGCTGGTGGACAACTACCCGATCATCAGCATCGAGGATGGCCTCGACGAGAATGACTGGCAGCACTGGGCGGCGCTCACCAGCGCGCTCGGCGAGTCGATCCAGCTCGTCGGTGATGACCTGTTTGTCACCAACAGCGATCGCCTCGCGCGTGGTATCCGTGAAGGGGTCGCCAACTCGATCCTCATCAAGGTCAACCAGATCGGCACCTTGACCGAGACGCTCGAGGCTGTGGATCTCGCACACCGCAACGGTTACACCTCCGTCATCAGCCACCGCTCCGGCGAGACCGCTGACACCACCATCGCCCACCTCGCCGTCGCCGTCGGCTCCGGCCAGATCAAGACCGGCTCGCTCTCGCGCTCCGACCGTGTCGCGAAGTACAACGAGCTCATCCGCATCGACGAGCACCTCGGCGCCCAGGCCTACTACCCCGGTCGCGACCTCTTCTAAGTTTTTTTGTTATCCTGGACATTTGTTATCTTGGACTCGACGCGGCCATGCTTTGCATGGCCGCTCTTTTTTTGGCTACAGGTTGGCGGTTCGCGTGAGGGAGCTTTCGATGCATGCAGTGAGTTATGCGAGGGCTCCCTTCTCACGCTCCGCGCTCGGTCGCCCCCGCAAACTGCGCCTGCCTTTGTGAACCTCAGTTCAAGAGGTCAAGGTTTGCGCCATAGCAACGGAATGACGGCGCGTTTGCTGCCCCCCATCACTTGCTTCGCGTGATAGGGGGCAAACTCGCGCTCCGTTTCGAGGTTGGCGTTTCGCGTAGGGGAGTTTCGTTGCAGGTCGAGCAGAACGCGGACCATGCCCCCCGCTCCTCACTTCGTTCGTCACTGCCCCCAAACAGCACTTCGTTTGTTGGGGGGCGCCCTCGCGATGATTTCAGCGCAGTGGTTCGCTTGTGGGTGCCTTCGTGTAACTCATCGCATGTCTCGGAGCGCCATGACGCAAAACGCCAACTTGGAGTCGGAGCGCGAGGGGAACCCCCAAACTTGGGGGTCGCGATGAACGCAGTGAAGAGCGGGGGGCATGTCATGCGTTTTGCACGACCTGCAACGAAGCTCCCCAACGCGAAACGCCGACTTTGAGTCGAAGCGCGAGTTTGCCCCCTATTTCAAGCGTAGCGCCGAAATGGGGGGCAGCAAACGCGCCGTCAATCCATTGCTATGGCGCCTACCTCGACCTCTTGAACAGAGGTTCACGAAGGAAGGCGCCGTTTGCGGGGGGCGCAGGCGCCGCGGGACTAAACATTGCGAGGGTGTTGTTCCCCCGATGGCCTGCGCCTCCTGGGAGGTTCATGCGGGTTTCGAGTTGACTTCTCGTCGGCAAGGTGTGAGGGAATGGGTCCCTTGCCAGGTGTTGGCGAGGAACGAAACAGAGGAGAAGATCATGAGTGAAGAACTGAAGAGCTCCATCGGCGATTTGAAAAGCCGACTGGAGGAGCTCCGGAGGCATCTTTGACTTGCCGATGAAGATGGCAAGGATCGAAGAAATCGATGCGATCAGCCAGGACCCCGATTTCTGGAATGATGCGGAGAACGCACAGGCGATGATGCAAGAGCGCGGCGAACTCGTCGAGTTGGTCGAGGGCGTCGATCGCGAACTCGGGCGCCTGGAAGAAGCCGAGCTGTACCTGGAGATGGGAGAGGAGGGCGCCACAGAGGCTGTGGAGCTCGTCGAGGATGTGGACGCGATCGTGCGCAAGTTCGAGACCGCCCGTATGCTCAGCGGCGAGAACGACAAGCTGAGCGCGTTCATCTCGATCAACTCTGGGGCAGGTGGTACTGATAGCCAGGACTTTGCCGAGATGCTGCTGCGCATGTACACGCGCTATTGCGCGAGCAAAGGCTGGAAGGTCGATGAGACCGACAAGCAGGATGGGCAGGAGGCTGGCATCAAGAGCGCCTCGTTGCACATCCAGGGCTCGAACGCCTACGGTTACTTGAAGGCCGAGAACGGCGTCCACCGCCTCGTCCGCATCAGCCCCTATGGCAAGGGTCGTCGCGAGACGAGCTTTGCTGCCATCAACGTCGTGCCAGAGATCGACGACGATATCGATATCGATGTCAACGAATCCGACCTCAAGATCGACACCTATCGCTCTTCAGGCGCGGGCGGTCAGCACGTCAACACGACTGACTCGGCCGTGCGTATCACGCACAAGCCGACCGGGATCGTGGTCCAGTGCCAGAACGAGCGCTCGCAGCATAAGAACCGCGCCACCGCGATGAAGATGCTGCGCTCCAAGCTCTACGAGCAAGAGATGGCCGCGCGCGAAGCGGAGGCGACCAAGGATTACGCCGAGCAGCGCGAGGTGGCCTTCGGTTCGCAGATCCGAAACTATGTCCTCCACCCCTACAAGCAGGTCAAGGACTTGCGCACCGGGCACACCGTCGGCAACGTCGACAAGGTGCTCGATGGTGGCCTCGATGACTTCATCGAAGCCTACCTGTTGATGCAAGGGGGCATGAGCAAGGAAAGCGAGAGCAACTGATTCATCTGTCAAAAGGGAGCGCGGTTTTTGCAAAGCCGCGCTCCCTTTTGGCTCCTTTGATGAAAGAGCACGAGCCGTTATCGTGTTACTGCTTCTGGAACGGCGTGCGGTCGCCAGCGGTGCTGTTTAGCCTAGTCACGAGTAATTGGATGTCTTACGAGAGCTTTGTCGGTCTGCGCTATTTGATGGCCAAGAAGCGCAGCAGCGTGGTCTCGATCATCACGATCATTTCGATCACGGGGGTGGCGCTCGGCGTCATGGCCATGATCGTCGTGTTGAGCGTGATGGGAGGCTTCAAGAAGGATCTCAAAGAGAAGATCCTCGGCACCAAGGCTCACATCGTCATCCAACACCCCGAAGAGAAGGCGCTCACCGATGCATTAACGGTGGCTGACAGGGCCGCCTCCATCGAAGGGGTCGTCGGCGCCTCTCCCTTCCTCGAGAGCGAGGTCATGATCTCGAGCCCCGCGGGCTTGAGCGGTGTGGTGCTTCGCGGCATCGTCACCGATCGCATCGGCCAGGTCTCCGAACTCCCCGATGACATCATCAAGGGCAAGCTCGAGTACCTCGAGGATCACGAGGAGCTTACCAAGAACCTCGCCGCCGAGCGGGAGCGCGACTTCGACGAGCTCCTCGCCAGAACCAAGCGCGTGCGCGAAGAGCTCGCCGCCGAACGCGAGAAAGAAAAGGAGAAGGACGGCGCTGGAAACGTCGCCGTCAAGAAGCCATCCAGCATCTACGAGGATGGCAAGCTCCCCGATCCTCCAAACATCGACGAACTCCTCGACCCCGATGCGATCAACCTCCCCGTCACTGACGAGGATATCCTGGGCATCTCGCCACAGTTCAAGGGGATCGCCAACGCGCCCGCGAAAGATGGAGAGGTCAAAGAGGATCTTCCCGTCATCGAGAGCGCCGAGCCGCTCGAGGAAGCCTTCGATATTCCTGACTTGCCCGATGAGATGCCATCGCTCGTCGCCGCAGAACCGCTCGATGAGGCGTCTGATATCCCGGACCTGCCCGATGAGATGCCCACGCTCGATGGGCAAGAGACCGGCGGCGATAAGTCCAGAAAGGACGGCCCTCGCAAGGTCCCTGGGCTTATCATCGGGCCTGAGCTCGCGAAGTCACTCCAGGTCTCGATCGGTGAAGAGGTCAACGTCGTCACACCAAACGGTGATCTGGGGCCGATGGGGCGCATGCCGAGGAGCCGACCTTTCAGGATCGTGGGCATCTTCTACAGCGGCATGTACGAGTATGACGCCAACTTCGCCTACACCACGCTCGATGACGCGATGGATTTTGTGGCAAAGGATGGCGCCTCGGGCATCGAGCTCAAGACGGAGAACGTCGATCGCGCCGTCGAGATCGCTGCGCGTGTGCAAACCGAACTTGGCAGCGGCTATGACGTGCTCGATTGGAAGGAGCTCAACCGCAGCCTCTTCTACGCGCTCAAGCTCGAAAAGATCGCGATGTTCGTGGTGCTCACGTTCATCATCCTCGTGGCGAGCTTCTCCATCATCGCCATGCTCATCATGATCGTCATCGAGAAGGGGCGCGAGATCGCGGTCCTGAAATCACTCGGCGCGACCGACGGTGGCATCATGAGGACGTTTATCTTCCAGGGGACGGTCATCGGCACGGTGGGTGCGACGATCGGTCTCGCGGGCGGGTTGGTGATTTGCTTCCTGCTCGAAAAGGTCGGCTTCCCGCTCGACCCGGATGTCTATTACATCTCGACGCTGCCCATCGATATCAACCTCGAGGAGATCGTCTCGGTGGTGGTTTGCGCCATCCTGATCAGTATCCTCGCCACGATTTACCCTTCGATCCAGGCAGCACGCCTCAAGCCCGTGGACGGATTGCGCGATGACTGACGCGAAACCACTGATCCATCTCGACAGACTCACGAAAACCTATGGCCACCGCGATGGCTTGCTGACCGTCCTCGACGAGGTCGAGCTCAAGCTGTTTGGCGGCGATATGGTCTCGATCATGGGAGAGAGCGGGGCTGGAAAGTCGACCCTCCTCCAGATCATCGGCACGCTCGACTCTCCCTCGAGCGGGCAGTACCTCTTTAACGGCGAGGATGTCTTTGGCAGGAAGAGCAAGCAGGTCGCCGCGTTTCGCAACGAGCGTATCGGGTTTGTCTTCCAGTTCCACCACCTGTTGCCCGAGTTCACCGCGCTCGAGAACGTGATGATGCCCGGTCTCATCGGGAGGATGAAGCGAGGCGAAGCCGAGCGTCGAGCGGAAGAATTGCTCACCCGCGTCGGGCTCGCCGAGCGCATCGGTCACCAACCTGGTGAGCTGTCTGGTGGCGAGCAACAGCGCGTGGCGATCGCCAGAGCGCTGTTCATGGGGCCGCGTGTGTTGCTCGCGGACGAGCCGACAGGGAACCTCGATCAGAAGACGAGCGCGGGCATCCACAGAGTGTTGCGCGAGCTCAACGAGACGACCGGTATCACCATCATCATCGTGACGCACGATGCGAGGTTGGCCAACGAAATGCCGATCCAGTTGCTCGTCGCAGATGGCAAGATCCTCCCCTACAACCCTGGTGACGAGCGCATCGGCGTGCGCCTCCCTCCAGAGATGCTCGACCGGCGCCCCTCGGAGTCGCCCCCGCTGGGCTCGGCGTGACGCTGGTTGGTTGGACTCGCATTGCCTTTAACTTCATGTTATGCCCCTCACCCTGATGGGTGGAGTGTTTCGTGTGCGCTCTGTTTGAACAATGCGCAGCGTTTTTCGCGACACACCCTTTACGAACTTTGTCTGGAATGGGCTCTGCTGCCTGAATGCAAGTAAATGGAGCGCAGCGAGTCAGACCTGAATGATCTGTCAAGGATGAGCGTGAAGCGACGTTCTTTTTATCTTCTCCTGGAAGTGGTGCGATGGTTCGCGCTCGGCGTGCTGTTGCTCGTCGCGTTCCCTCCCGCCGTGGCGCTCGCTCAAGGAGAAGATGCCAGGCTCGACCCGATGGCTGCCATCGGCCTCGAGGGGCAGACCGTGACCGCGATCCGCGTCGAGGGTAATCGACGCGTCGAGCCGCAGTCCGTGATTCGCCAGCTGCGCACACAGGCTGGCGAGCCCCTCAATCTCAAGGTGCTGACCTCCGACATCGGGCGCATCTGGCGCCTCGGTTACTTCGAGGATGTCAAGGTCGACGCCCAACCCAACGACCGCGGCGTCGAACTCGTGATCCTGGTGGTCGAGAAGCCCGCCATCGCGTCCGTGACGTTCGAGGGGCGCGACAACCTGAGCGAGGACGACATCAAGGAAGTCGTCAACCTCAAGAAGTTCCAGATCCTCGATGTCTCCAAGGTCAAGAGCAACGCCGAGAAGATCCGCGAGCTCTACCTCGAGAAAGGTTACTACCTGGCCGAGGTCGACTATGAGATTCGACCTCACGAGGAGTACGCCGACCAATCGCACGTCGTCTTCATCATCCACGAGTACGCCAAGGTTCAGGTCAAGCAGATCACGTTCCTTGGCAACAAGGCGATCAAGGATGACGAGCTCACCAAGATCATGGGGACGCGCGAGGGGGACTGGTTCTCGTTCATCACGAGCTTTGGTAACTTCCAGGAGGAAGCCTTCGAGGGGGACCTCCAGCGCCTGACCGCCTATTACTACGACAAGGGTTATGTGCAGGTCGAGGTGGGCGTTCCCACCGTGCGCCTCTCGCGCGACAAGCGCTTCCTCTACATCACCATCCAGATCTCGGAAGGCCCGCGCTTCAAGGTCGGCGACGTCGATTTGCAAGGCGACTTCATCCTCCCGAAGGAGGAGCTCTACGAGAAGACCAAGCTGCGCAGCGGCGAGTTCTTTAGCTATGGCACCTTGCGCAAGGACCTGGAGAAGCTTCGCAACCTGTATCAGGACGTGGGCTATGCGTATGTGAACGTCAACCCGCTCACGCGCGTCGATCCGACCGAGAAGATCGTCCACGTGACCTACGATATCCAAAAAGGGAGCAAGGTTTACTTTGGCCGCATCGAGGTCACCGGGAACGCGAAGACGCGCGACAAGGTGATCCGCCGCGAGCTCGTCATCGAGGAGGGAATCCTCTACTCGAACAAGCAGCTCGAGCTCTCGAAGCAACGCGTGCAACGCCTCGGCTTCTTCGAGAACGTCGAGATCACGACGCAACGCGGCGAGCGTGACGACGTGATCAACGTGCAGGTCAAGGTCACCGAGCGACCCACGGGGACATTCCAGGCCGGTCTTGGTTTCTCGAGCACCGAGAACATCCTGGCCAACATCCAGCTCTCGCAGAACAACCTCTTCGGTCGCGGCCAGGTGCTCACCATCCAGGGGCAGCGCTCCGGCATCCGAACCTTGTTCAACCTGCGCTTCTCGGAGCCTTACCTGTTCGACACCAAGACGCGCTTCTCGGTGAGCGGTTACAGGTTTGACTTCCTCTATCCTGACTACCAACAGCAATCCACGGGCGGAAACGTCTCGCTCGGGTATCCGCTCTTGCAGGATTATCTCGTCGCCAAGGATCTCTCGTTCTCGGTGACATACAAGCTCGAGGACGTGGTGATCACGCCCGGCGGTCGCACCGCGCGTGATGCGCGCCAGATCGGCAGCCTGTTCCGTGGCGGCGTGACCTCGTCGGTGTCCGGCGCGCTCTTCTTTGACTCGCGCGACAACCGCCTCTTCCCGACCAAGGGGCAGTTCCACTCGGCGCGCGTCGAGTTCGCCGATGATATCGTGACGCGAAGCGAGACCGAGTTCGTCAAATATGACCTCGAGACGCGCTATTACTTCCCCCTGTTCTGGCAGTTCGTGCTCCGTTTGAACGGGCAGCTCGGCTACATCACCAACATCGACCCGAACAAAAGCATCCCGCTCCAGGAGCGCTACCTGGTGGGTGGGCCGAATACAATCCGCGGCTTCCGACGTTTCTCCCTCGGGCCAACCCGCACGGTCGCGAGCAACAGCTCTGATCCTGGTACGGTCGGTTCCGAGTTCCGCATCGGTGGTAACAAGCAGCTCTTGCTGACGGCCGAGGTCGAGTTCCCGATCTTCACGGCCATCAACCTCAAGGGCGTTTTGTTTGCTGACGCGGGGAACGCCTTTGGTGAAGGGCAGTCCTACACGCTCGTGCCCGACCTCGTCCGTCCTG